>JALZDD010000889.1 GCA_030862715.1 Actinomycetota bacterium
GCGAGGCACTGCCGACGGCGCTGGAGCGAGGTTCGATCGCCGTCCTGGTCAGCACCTCGCTGGTCCAGCTCACCACCGGTCTGCTCAACGTCGCGCAGTGGTATCCCTGGGGGTTCAGCTTCCGCAGTACCCACTACGCGCTCGCCTTCGTCGCCGTCGGAGCGCTGCTGGTGCACATCGCGGTGAAGCTGCCGGTCGTACGCGACGCCCTGACCGGGGACGTCGACGACACCGCCCACGACCGGCCGAACGCGCGCCGGGCGGGGCCGGTCAGCAGGCGTGGGGTGCTGGTGCTGGCGGGCTCGTCGGCGCTGGCAGCCGCCTTCCTCTACACCGCCGGCACCATCCCCGGCGTCGGCCGGATCGCGGCCCTGTCCCCACGCTCGCGGAAGCAGGGCATCCCGATCAACCGGACGGCCCACTCGGCCGGTGTGGTGGCCGAGGCGAGCAGCTCCGCCTACCGGCTCGAGCTCGTCCACGGCGCCACGGCCCGGTCGCTGACCCGCGATGATCTGGCCGCCATGGAGCAGCGCGTCCACACGCTCCCGATCGCCTGCGTGGAGGGTTGGAGCGCCTCGGGCGAGTGGGGCGGCGTACGCCTCCGCGACCTGCTCGACCTGGTCGGCGCCCCGCGAGGGCGCGAGGTGCGGGTCCGGTCGATCCAGACGTTCAGCGCCTCCGCGGACACGGTGCTCCCGCCGAACTTCGCCGACGACGACCGGACCCTGATGGCGCTGATGCTCGACGGAGAGACGCTCTCGATGGACCACGGCTACCCGGTCCGGCTGATCGCGCCCGACCGTCCCGGGGTCATGCAGACCAAGTGGGTCTCCCGGATCGAGGTGCTCTGATGAGAGCGATCCGCGGAGGGCTGATCCTGCTCGGGGCGGTCGGGATGGCGTACGGCGCCTGGCTGCTGGTGAGTCGGCAGGACTTTGGCCAGATCGTCGAGGTCATGGTCTGGCTGGCGGCGGCGGTCGTGATCCACGACGGGATCCTGGCTCCGGCGGTGCTCGGGCTCGGCTGGCTCGGCGGCCGGCTGCTGCCGCGGGCCGTCGCCCGGGGCGCGGTGGTGGTGCTGGTCCTGCTCGGTCCGACGATCCTGGTCGCGATCCCGGTCCTCGGCCGGTTCGGCGCGAAGCCGGACAACCCGACGCTGCTGGACCGCGACTACACCCAGGGGCTGCTGGTCTTCGCGATCCTGTGCGTGTGCGCCGGTGTCGCCGTCGCGCTCGGCGAACTACGCTCACGAGGGCCCGCCCGGGCGAACGTCGAGGAGGAGTAGGCCCATGGCACGTGTGCTCGTGGTCGACGACGATCTCACCGTTCGCGAGGTGCTGGCCTCCTATCTGCGCGCGGGCTCGCACGACGTCGTCGAGGCCGGGGACGGCGAGCAGGCGCTGCGCGCGATGAGCGAGCGGCCCGCCGATATCGTCATCCTCGACCTGATGCTGCCCGGCATCGACGGGCTGGAGGTGTGCCGCCGTCTGCGGCAGGCGGGCGAGGTGCCGATCATCATGCTCACCGCGCTCGGCAGCGAGGCTGACCGGATCATGGGGCTCGAGCTCGGTGCCGACGACTACGTCGGCAAGCCGTTCAGCCCACGGGAGCTGGTGCTGCGCGTCGACTCGGTGCTCAAGCGCACCGGCCACTCCGGCGAGGGCGGCGTGGTCTACGACGGCTCCCTGGTGGTCGATGCCGACCGGCGGGTGGCGACCGACGCCGGGGCGGAGCTGTCGCTGACCACCCGTGAGTTCGACCTGCTCCGCTACCTGATCGCCCACCCCGGCAAGGCCTTCACCCGCGAGGACCTGCTCGAGCACGTCTGGGGATGGACGATCGGCGACCGCTCGACGGTCACGGTCCACGTACGCCGGCTGCGGGAGAAGATCGAGTCCGACCCGACCCGCCCGGAGCGGCTGGTCACGGTCTGGGGCGTCGGCTACCGCTGGGAGCCCACGGAGGTGGACGCATGAAGATCGCCGATGCCGTCCTGATCTCGCTCGTCGCCGCCGGTGCGGGTCTCGCCGTCGGCCTGGTCGGGCTCCTGGTCGCCTGGCTGACCCGGCGCTGGTCGATCCGCTGGCAGCTCACCCTGGCCGCCGCCGTCGCCGTGCTGACGGTCTTCGCGGGCGTGCTCGGGGTCGCGTGGCTCATGTTCCTCTCCGGCCACGACCTGCTGGTCATCACCGTGGTCACCTCGATCGCCGTGGTGGTGGCGATCCTGGTGGCGTTCGTCATCGGCTCCGCGATGGTGCGCTGGTCGGGCGCGGTCCAGCGCCAGGCCCGGGAGATGGCGCTCGGAAGCCACCAGCAACCCTCGGAGAGCGGACCCCGCGAGCTCCGATCGCTGTCGGCCGAGCTCGCCGAGACCCAGCGGCGACTCGAGGAGGCGAGCGCGCGGGAGGCCCGGCTCGAGGAGTCCCGCCGCGAGCTGATCTCCTGGGTCGCCCACGACCTGCGCACGCCGCTCGCCGGGCTCCGGGCGATGGCCGAGGCGCTCGAGGACGGGATCGCGGCCGATCCGCACCGCTATCACCAGCGCATCCGCGTCGAGGTCGAGCGTCTGGCCCGGCTTGTGGACGACCTCTTCGAGCTCTCCCGGATCCAGGCGGGCGCGCTCACCCTGACACCGGAGCCGGTCCTCCTCGGCGACCTGGTCAGCGAGGCCCTGGCCGGGGCCGACCCTGTCGCCAGGGAGCGGCGGGTCCGCCTCGGCGGCCAGGTCGAGGACGGCCTCGAGATCACCGCCGACCCGGCCAGCCTGTCCCGCGTCGTCTCCAACCTGCTGATGAACGCCATCCGGCACACCCCCGCCGACGGCACGGTGGAGGTGCACTGCCGGCTGGCCCCCGGAGACGTACGCAGCGTCGACCTCAGCGTCAGCGACGGCTGTGGCGGCCTCGATCCCGGCGACATGGAGCGGGTCTTCGACCTCGGCTGGCAGGGCAGCTCCGCACGCACCCCGACCGCACCCGAGGGCGCCGACGGCACCAGCGGCCAGGGCGCCGGGTTCGGCCTCGCCATCGTCAAGGGCCTCGTCGACGCCCACCGCGGCAGGGTCTGGGTGGAGAACCTTCCGGCCGCGACCGGCTGCCGGTTCCACGTACGTCTGCCGGCGTGACGGCTCAGTCGACCGGCGAGCCCTCGAGCTCATCGACGAGCGCGAGGCCGCGCTCGGCCCAGTTGAGCGCGGCACGGGCCTGGTCGATCAGACCGTCGTAGGCGAAGATCTTGTAGCGCACGATCCGGTCCCACTGGCTCGCGTCGTAGTGCTCGAGCCGCCGGGCCAGCGTGGGGTGGCTGCGGTCGACGAGCGTGGCGCGGGTGGCCTCGAGCATCG
>JALZDD010000342.1 GCA_030862715.1 Actinomycetota bacterium
CCGCCGCGTCGGCGATCCCGTCGGCGAGCAGGTCGAGAAGCCTCTGGTCGGCTCCGGGGGCCGCCTGCCGGCCCGGTTCCCACAGCGAGGTCGTCGAGTCGGCGACGACGACCACGGTGCGGCGTACCTCCTCCAGCTCGGGCAGGAAGGTCGCCGGCAGCTCCCGCGCGAGGGCTTCGGCGAAGTCGTCGTCGGCGAGACCGACGGCATGGGTCGGCTCACCGAGCTGGTGCAGCACCCGGGCGACGTTGACACCTTTTCCGCCGAGCCGGGTGGTGACCTCGGTGACTCGATGGACCTCGCCGACGGTCAGCCGAGGCAGCCGGTAGGTCACGTCGATCGCCGGGTTGAGCGTGACGGTGAGGATCATGCTTTCCGCCCGATCGGGGCCAGGGCCAGTCGGGCGGCGCCGACGAGACCGGCTCGGCCGCCGAGGGCGGAGAGGCGTACGGGCGGGACTGCCGTCACGCCGGCGCGCTCGCGCATCCGGGCCCGTAGCGGTTCGAGCAGGTATCCCCTGGCCTCGGCGACGCCGCCGCCCAGGATGATCTCGCCGGGCGCGAGCAGTGCCCCGACCGCGAGGAACCCGTCGGCGAGAGCGGTGATCGCCTCGGCCCAGACCTGGGCGGCGAGTGGATCGTGCTCGGTCCGCGCGACCAGGTCGGCGACGCCGGTGATCCTGGTGTCGCCTCCCAGCGTCGCGTACCTCTCCAGCATGCCGCGGGCGCCCGCGCGTGTCTCGAGGCAGCCACGCAGCCCGCAGGTGCACGGCAGGCCGTTCGGGTCGACCACGAGGTGGCCGAGCTCGCCGGCCTGACCTGAGACGCCGATGATCGGCCTGCCCTCGACGTACGTCACCGCAGCAACACCCGTCCCGAGCACGGCAACGAGCGCCGAGGCCGGCGAGCCGGCATCCACCCAGATCGCACCCGCGGCCGCGGCCGTGTCGTGCGAGACCGCGACCGGAAGTCCCAGCCGCTCGGCGAGCGGACCTGCCACCGGGGTGTCGACGAGACGGAGGTTGACCGCCCTGAGAGAGGTCCCGGTCTTTGTGTCGACGAGTCCGGGAAAGGCGACCCCGACCCCGGCGACCTGCGCCCGGGCCGCTGGGCTCAGGCCGGCGAGCAGTTCCTCGCCCAACTGCGCGATGTCGTCGATCACTGCCAGTCCGGTGCGGGTGGCCACCCGTGACTCTGCCAACGACACGTCGCCGGCGCCGACCACGGCTCCGCGTACCGAGGTGCCGCCGACGTCGAACGCGAGGGCGAGAGCCCGCTCCGTAGGAGACTCCCTCATCGCTTCACTCGGGAGGAGCAGCAGCCGGGCTCAGGATGATCGAGCGCGTGAGGTTGCGCGGCACGTCGGGGTCGAGCCCGGCCCGACGGGCCCGCTCCACGCAGAGCAGATGCACGCGCACGAGCTCGGCGAGCGGGTCGACCTCGTGGTGCACCAGGTCGGCGCCAGTGACCGCGACGTCCTCGGCGAAGCCCGGCACCAGATCGCCGAAGGCCCACACGACCCGGCCGGGGGCGCTGATCGAGAGCGGACCGTGGCGGTACTCCATCATCGGGTAGGACTCGGTCCACAGCTGTGCCGACTCCCGGAGCTTGAGCGCCGCCTCCTGCGCGACTCCGTTGGTCCAGCCTCGGCCGACGAAGGTGAGCTGCTCGGCGGTCAGCGCCGGCCCGAACGCGCTCTCGCCGGCGTCGATGATCTGCTGGGCCTGCTCGGCGGCCTGGCTCAGGTCCTCACCGAGGTGCCAGCGCAGCATGGCGAGCGCGGTGGTCGCGAAGCGGGTCTGGACCACCGACTTCTCGTCCACCTCGGGCATCAGGATCGGCTCAGCGAGCTCGAGTGCCGGAGTCCCGGGAGAGGACGAGATCACCGTCGCCGGAATCCTGCCCTGGATCCGGGCGAGCAGGTCGATGACCTCGGTCGTGGTCCCGGACCGGGTGATCGCCAGCAGCCGGTCGTAGCCGCGGTCGATCCGGGCCTCGGTCGGCGTCCAGGCGTCGGTGACGCCGTCACCCTGCTCCTCGCGCAGCGCGGCGTACGCCTGTGCCATGTAGAGCGAGGTCCCGCAGCCGACGACCGCGACCTTCTCCCCCGGCTTCGGCAGCGCATCGGCAGCTCGTTCGGCGGTGCCTCTGGCCGCTATCCAGTTGGCAGGCTGCGTCGCTATCTCGGCTGCGAGATGCGTCGTCGGTGCGGATGCGGTCATGGCGTCGGGTCACCCTCCGTTGTGTTGCCGGCTGGACTCGAATCATCCAACGCGTTGCGCGTTTGTGTCAATAAATCACTTCAAATGATCATTATCGCTCACTGGTGACGATGATCTCCGTCCCGCCTTCGGCCAGTGCCTTCGCGAGCGCCTCGGGCACGGGTCGATCGGTGACGAGCATGGAGACACCGGAGAGGTCGCCGATGCGCGCGAAGGTCGGGTGCTCGAGCTTGGTGCTGTCGGCCACGACGATGGTGCGCTGCGCCGCCGCGATGAAGTCGGCGCTGATCTTGGCCTCGGCCGGGTGGATCGTGGTGAGCCCCGCCCGGGTGCTGATGCCGTCGACGCCGAGGATCGCGGTGTCGATGTGGACCTTCGACAGCACCCCTTCGCTCAGCGGGCCGACCAGCTCGTAGGACTGGGTTCGCGCGGCGCCGCCGGTCACCACGATGTTGACGTTGGGCCGGATCGAGAGCTCGTAGGCGATGTTGAGCGCGTTGGTGACGACGGTGATGCTGTCGTCCTCGGCCAGGTCGGGGTGACGCCCGATCGCGCGGGCCACCTCACTGGTGGTCGTCCCACCGTTGAGCGCGACCGTCTCACCCGGCACGAGCAGGTCGGCCACCGCTGTCGCGATCGCACGCTTCGCGTCGGCCTGGCGGCCGATCTTGTACTGCAGCGGCAGCTCGTACGCCGAGCCGAGCGCGGTCGCGCCGCCATGTGTCCGGGTGACCAGCCGCTGGTCGGCGAGGTGCCCGATGTCGCGGCG
>JALZDD010000954.1 GCA_030862715.1 Actinomycetota bacterium
CCGAGGAGTCCGCGCTGACCCGACGACTCGTCGAGGTGGTCACCCCGCTCGCCGGCCGCCTGGTCTTCAACGGCTTCCCCACCGGCGTACGTGTCTCGTGGGCGCAGCACCACGGCGGACCGTGGCCGTCCACCAACACCCTGCACACCTCGGTCGGCGTCACCGCCGTGCGCCGGTTCCTGCGCCCGCTCGTATGGCAGGACGCGCCGCAGGAGCTGCTGCCCGAGGAGCTGCGCGACGGACACACCGGCACGCCGCGCCGCATCGACGGCACGCTGCACGCCTGACACAAGCCGAGGCGTCAGCCGCGTCGGTCGAGAGGTCAGCCGCGTCGGCCGAGTGGGCAGCGCCCTGCCAGCTCGGCCGGCGTAGGTGACGCCTCGGCCGACCTAGGTGACGCCTCGGCGCTGCTTGTCTCCGAGTGGGTGGAGCCGTACTATTGCGCAAACGATTGATCGCGCGATGGGGGAGTGGCGATGCAACCGGAGGATCTGCCTCTCGCCGGGACAGTCGTCCTGGACTTCAGCCAGTTCCTGGCGGGTCCCGTAGCAGCACTTCGGCTGGCGGACCTGGGCGCGCGGGTGATCTAGATCGAGCGGCCCCACACCGGCGAGATCGGCCGTACGCTCGCATTCGCAGGTCGCTCGGCAGCGGGGGACACGCTCTCGTTCCACGCCATGAACCGCAACAAGGAAGCCGTGGTCGCCGACCTCAAGGACCCGGCTGATCTGGCTCGGGTGAAGGACCTCGTCGCTCGCGCCGACGTCATCATCGAGAACTTCCGGCCCGGGGTCATGGAGCGCATCGGCCTCGACTACGCGAGCGTGCGTGAGCTCAACCCGGCGCTGGTCTACGCGAGCGCCTCGGGCTACGGCGACACCGGGCCGTGGGCGAGCCGACCCGGTCAGGACCTCCTGGCTCAAGCGGTGTCCGGGGTGACGTGGCTCGCCGGTGCGGACCGGCCGATGACTGTTGGGCTCTCCCTCGCGGACCACCTGATGAGCTGCCACCTCGCCGAAGGCGTGACCGCACTTCTCGTACGCCGGGCCAGGACCGGTCGGGGCGGACTCGTCGAGACCAGCCTGCTCGAGGGCATGCTGGACCTGCAGGCGACGCTTCTGACCCGCCCCGAGGGCGAGGACCTGGCGGGTTCGGCTCGTCCGATGTCCGCCTGGACCCCGAGCGGGATCTTCGCCACCAAGGACGGCTACGTCGCGCTGTCCGGAGCGCCTCTCGACGAGCTCGCGACCATGCTGGGCGACGCCGAGCTGGCCCGGCTCGCGGCCACCGGATCGTGGGAGAAGTACCCGGACCGGGTGAGCGACCTGATGGTCGCCGCCCTGAGCCGTGACACCACGGCCGCCTGGCTGGACCTGTTGCCTGCCCAGGATCGGTCGAGCGGGTGGTTCGCGCCGGTGCTCACCCTCGAGGAGCTGCTCGCCTCGCCGGAGTTCGCCGCGCTGGAGATGACCCAGGAGGTCGAGCGCTCGGCCCTGGAGCCGGGCGGCACACCCGTGACCCTGACGACCACACGGAGCCCCATTCGCGTCGATGGCGAGATGCTCCGCCATCGACGCGGCGCACCGCGGCTCGGCGAGCACGGAATCCTGCGCGACGGAGCCGACCCGCTCGGAGGCGATCCGTATGGCCGATGACGGCCAACCGGCGCCTGCCACGCCGGAGCCGCCGAGTCCCAAGGCGCCACTGCCGGGCAGAGCTAGGCTGCGGCCCATGGCCACCCTCGGCGATGTCGCAGCCCTTGCCGGCGTCTCGATCTCCGCTGTCTCGCGGGTGCTCAGCGACGCGCCGTCGGCCCGGGTGAGCGAGGCGACCCGCGAACGGATCGTCAAGGCGGCGAGGGACCTGCAGTACCGCCCCAACTTCGCCGGCCGTGCTCTGAAGTCGGCGCGAACCCAGGTTGTCGGTCTGGTGGTGCCGGACCTGACCAACGCCCTGTTCACCGAGCTCATGCACGGCGCCGAGGACGAGTCAGCCGCGCGGGGCTACACCCTGCTGCTCGGCCGCGCCGACGACGTACGTCCCGAAGGCGAGATGATCGCCCGGCTCATCGGCGAGGGACGCGTGGACGGCATGGTCATCCAGGTGGGCGACGGTGTCGCGCCGG
Source organism: Actinomycetota bacterium (assembly GCA_030862715.1). The sequence continues at coordinate 2,126 of JALZDD010000954.1, forward strand.
CAGGGATGGGGGAGCTGCTGGCCTCGGGCGCTCCGATCGTGCTCATCAACTCCACCTACCCGGGACACGTCGGCTCGGTGGCTCTCGACGACCGCACCGGTTCCCGGATCGCCACCCAACACCTGATCGACCTCGGCCACGAGAGGATCGCCTTCGCCAACGGCCTTCCTCGCTCGTTCACCGCGAAGCGACGGCGAGTGGGCTACAAGGAGGCTCTCCTCGAGGCGGGGCTACCGGTCCTTCAGGGGTACGAGACCCGGGTCGGCTACACCGCCGACAACGGCCGTACCGCCCTGCGGCGACTGATGGAGCGGGAGCCGAAGCCGACCGGGATCGTGGTCGCCAACGTCAACGCCGCCATCGGTCTCCTTGCTGCCGCCCGAGCCGACGGTATCCGTGTTCCCGAGGATCTGTCCGTGGCCACCGTGCACGACTCGTGGACCGCTGAGAACACCTGGCCACCGCTGACCGCGGTCAAGATGCAGTTCTACGACATGGGCCGCGCGGCCGTACGCAGCGTGGTCCGCCGTATCGAGACCGGTGAGATGGCCGACGAGATGATCACCGACCCCGCCCCGGAGCTCATCGTGCGGGAGTCCACGGCGCCACCGCGCCGGGACGTCTGAGAACTCGTCCGGAAGATCGCCCCCGCGGCTGGGCGGTGTGTCTCGCCTGCCTGCCCGAAGGGAGATCTACTCAAACGATTGACCAGTCCCGGTGATCTGCTCTAACGTTTGAGCAGTGGTCTGCGTCACACTGCATCCCGCTCGGGACACATCGTCGAAGGAGCCATGTCCATGAAGCGAAACCCACTCGGTTCACGTCACCGGGCGGCCCTGGTGGCCGCCGTGACCCTGCTGTCAGCTTCGGTGCTGGGTGCCTGCGGCTCCGGCGGAGGAGATGATGCCGCGGGCGAGAAGACGGACTCTGGTGGCGCGATCACCGTCTGGGTCGACCCGCCGCGAGTGCCTGCCGCGAACGCCTTCAAGAAGGCGTATCCCGATATCGACATCAAGATCAACCAGATCGACGGGACCGTCGGAGGCAAGTCTCTCCAGCAGCAGTTCGCCCAGTTCAACGAGGCCGGAAAGGGCTGGCCGGACGCCATCTTCTTCCCCTCCAACGACGACATCGCCTGGGCGTCCGGTGCGCAGATCGACTACACGCTCGACCTGACCGACCACCTGCCCGAGGTGCTCGACGGCTACGAGGGTTCGATCAACGCCGCCTGCGAGATCGACGGTCAGGTCCGGTGCCTGCGCAACGACGCGGCACCTGACGTGTTCTGGTACAACAAGGCCTTCTTCGATGCCAACGGGTACGAAGCGCCGACCACCTGGGAGGAGTACGGCGACCTGGCCGTACGGATCGCCAAGGAGCACCCGGGCAAGATCAGCGGATTCACCGGTGACGCGTACGCCCCGGACCGCTACCTGTGGGGATCGGGCTGTCCCACCAACGACCGGCAGTCCGAGACCGTCGTCCACATCGACACCTCCGACCCCAAGTGCACCCGAGCGGTGGACCTGATCGGCACGATGCTGGAGGGAAAGGCACTCTCGACCGTCGGCATCTTCGACCCGGACGCGGCCAAGGTCGGCAAGGACCTGGTCATGAGCCCCGGCGCTGCGTGGTGGGGCGACTACCTCTTCAACCAGACCTGGAAGATCCCGGCCGGTCAGATGACCG
>JALZDD010000970.1 GCA_030862715.1 Actinomycetota bacterium
GCCAGCCGAGCGCGGCGCTCCAGAAGATCCCGGTCTCCCGCGACCCGTCGGCGGCGACCTCACCCAGGAACGCGGTCCCCGCCAGCCACTTGTTGCCGGCCGGGATCACGCACAGCTCGTTGCCCTCGGGGTCACCGAGCACGATGTGGTCCTCGTCCGGCCGCTGCCCCACGTCGACGTGGCTGGCGCCGAGGCCGATCAGCCGGTCGACGGTCCGCTGCTGGTCGTCGGGCAGACTGCTGGTCAGATGGAGATGGTGCGGGTTCTCGATCGTCTTCGGCGCGTCCGTGGGCAGGAACCGGATCCGCAGGTCGTCCTCCGCGCGTGGCAGCAACCTGATCTCCTCGCCGCTGGTCTCGGTCTCCCGGCCGAGCACCGCCGCCCAGAACTCCGCGACCCGCTCCGGGTCGTTGGCGTCGATACAGATCCCGAACCGCCGAGGTGTCATGACCGGCAACCTAGGTCGCACCGGGATCCGCACGCAATCGGTTTCCGGTTGACGCCGCCCCCGACTTAGCGATACTTTTCCAAGTGGTGAAGTATTCGATCGATGAAGTCGCACACGCAGTCTCCTCCGCACCACGCCGGCGGCTGCTGGAGCGCGTCGCTCAGGGTCCGGTGAGCATGTCTGCGCTTGCCGAGCACCTCGATCTCTCGCTGCCCGCCGTCGACAAGCATCTGAAGGTCCTCGGCTCAGCCGGCCTGGTGACCAAGACCAAGAGCGGCCGCGTCACCCAGGTCACCCTCGATCCGCGCGGCCTCGATGCCATGGCGACCTGGGTCGAGCGCACCCGATCCCACTGGGCCGGCGCGATGCAGCGCTACACCGACCACCTGGAGGACCGATGACCGACATCGTGACCGAGACGATCGTGAAGGCGTCTGCCGAGCGCGCCTGGCAGGCCTGGACCGACGCGAGCGAGCTGGCCGCGTGGTGGTGGCCGATGTACACCGACACCACCTACGACCTGGACGTACGCCCGGGCGGCAGCTACCGCTTCGAGAGCCGTTCCGCCGGGATCGGTGCGCGCGGGACTTACATCGAGATCCTCGCTCCCGAGCGCCTGACGATGACCTGGACATGGCTCACCGACGGCACAGACGACGGTCCCGAGGACTCGGTCAGCGTCACCTTCTCCGCGGTCGATGACACCACTGTCGTACGCGTCGTCCACAGCACCGCCGCCGAGGAGACCGAGGGCTACGCGCAGGGCTGGCGGGACTGTCTCGACCGGCTTGCGCAACCAACTGGTCGTTGAGGCCGGGTCAGCTGGGGTCGGCCGGGCGCGCGGCCACGGTCGCCAGCTTGGCCAGCCCCTTCTCCATGTCAGGCGCGATCGCCTTCTCCATGGAGTAGAACTTGGTCATCAGCCCCATCACACCGCTCACCGACCCGGCGTGGGTCCACCTCAGCTGCGTACCGTCGTCGACGGTGGCCAGGTCGAAGGTCACCGTGCTCCGGCTCTTGAACGGCTTCAGGAACTCGAGCGCGACCTCGATGTGCTCGGGCGTCGACTCGGTGATCTCCATCGCGCCCGCGCCTGCGCGCTTGTTGCCCGACCAGGCATAGCGAGCGCCGACACCGGATTCGGCTCCCGAATAGGTGCGCGACATGTCCGGGTCGAGCTCCTCCCAGGGCGACCAGGCCGGCCACTCGTGGAAGTCGTCGAGCAGCGCGTGGGCGCGCCCGATGTCGCAAGGTAGGACCGCGGACCTGGAGACCTCGTAGTCGGTCATGTCACGACACTACATCCGGCGACGACCAGCGCGAGGACATCGTCGGTGCTGCGTACGTCGCCGAAGGTGCGATAGATGGTGGTCAGCGTCGCGTTGTGGGACTCGTCATCGCGACCCGCAGTGGCGTCGGCGACCAGGATCGTGCGATATCCCAGCGTTGCCGCGTCACGCGCCGTGCCGGCGACGCAGACCTCGGTGAGCGTGCCGGTGACGACCACGGTCTCGATGTCATGCTCCCGAAGCTGGTCGTCCAGCGTCGAGCTGCCCGGGAAGAGCGCGCTGGTCGCGGTCTTCTCGACGAGAATGTCGCCCTCGCGCGCCTGCAGCCCCGGCCCGAGCCGCCCCTCGATCGGCCCGGTCCCGCCGCTGCGCCGGAACATCTCGGCGACCTCATCCCCGCGGAACTCCCGCGCCCACTGCGTTGAGCCCGGGTCGCCCGGAACGACCCAGGCGACAGCGCCGCCGGCGTGACGGAGCGCATCAGCCAGCAGACGTACGTTCGGGGTGATCGCGTGGCACGTCGCGTTCCCCTCGTAGAAGAACGGGACGAGATCGACGACGACCAGAGCGGTCCTGGCCGGGTCGAGGCTCTGGTACGCGAAGCGCCTGCCGCGGCGGGCCTCCTGGCGTAGGTACTCACGCTCGGGGATCGCCCAGATGTGCACCCTCGGCGCCGCCACTCAGGCGCTCGCTACCCGAGCGGCCCGCTCGATCACGACGCTCATCACTCCGCGGCGCGCTTGCCGTAGGTGCCGCCGGTCAGCGTGGCGTACGAGCGTCGGACGATCTCCTCGAGGACGTTCAGGTCGACCGCGGCGACGTCCTTGAGGTAGAGGCAGCCGACACCGGTGGTGTGGGGGCCGAGGCGGGCGAGGAGGTCTTGGTGGGCCGAGATGCCGTCGTTCAGGTAGACGACCGAGGCGGCCTTGCGCGGCGAGAAGGCCGCGGCCGGGGCATCGCCCTCGGTGCCGGTGGCGTACTTGTAGTGGTACTCGCCAAAACCCACGATCGCGGTCCCGAACATCCGTGGCTCCACCCCGGTGGCCCGCCGCATCAGCTCCAGGAGCGTGGCCGCGTCCCGCCGACGTCCCGGAGGCTCGACAGCCTCGATGAAACCCACCGGGTCCGCGTCGGTCCAGGTCGTCTTGGCCATCCGGCCACTTTAGCGGCGGAACAGCAGCGTGTAGACCACAGGCGCGACCAGCACCGACGCTACGCCTGCGAAGACCACCGTGCCGACGTCCTGGGTGACGAGGTAGACGAGCGCGTTGAGGAGGAGCAGGACGACGATCAGGATCCGTACGTTGCGCCGCCGGCGCTCCGCGAGCGCGCTGACCGGCCGTGACCGGCGAGCAGGCACCCAGCCGGTCAACCGCTCCCGCCGGGCCCGGCGTTCGGCGGACCTGGCGGCGCGGGCGGCCCGCTCCTCGGCAG
>JALZDD010000986.1 GCA_030862715.1 Actinomycetota bacterium
CGTAGGGTCGATCGAAGGCCATCGATGCCGCCTCCACGGCGTACCAAGCCTTCAGAGCGGTGTCATCGTGGACGTCGACAGGGGCGATCACAGACACGGGCACTATCTAACCGTGTCGGGCAAGGTCATGGGAACTGAGGCCCCCACCAAGCGTTGACACGTCACCTGTTTCGGAATCGAGCCGACTCAGATCGGGCCTGGATCGTCCGGGCCCGGCTCCGTGGACGGATCGTCCGGGTCGGGGGGACCTGTCGGATTGGTCGGCTGCGGAGTCGGAGTGGGCGTGGGTGTGGGGGTGGGCGTCGGAGTGGGTGTTGGTGTGGGGGTGGGTGTCGGCGTGTTCGACGGCTCCGGCTCCTCGGTCGGCTCGGGGTCGGGGCTCGGCGGTGGGACGTACGGCGCGTGGCCGGACTCGGGAGCGTCGCCGTCGAGCCAGGCCGGCGGCGGGAACTCCTCGTAGTCGAGCTCATCGGTCAGCGGGCCCATGATCTCGACCCAGGTGTCGGCCGGATAGTCGGCGCCGAAGTACGTGTCGAGCCAGCCGTCGAGAGCACCGCTGCCCTTGCCGCGGCTGTAGGAGACCGCGGTGGCGAGCTGCGGGGTGTAGCCGACGAACCAGGCCGAGGAGACCTCGTCCTTGTCATTGGTCGCCGTGCCGGTCTTGCCCGCAGCAGGCTGGACGACCGCGCTGGCCGCTTGGCCGGTGCCACTGGAGACGACCTGCTGGAGCGAGTAGGAGGTGTCGGCCGCGACGTCCTCGCTCATCGCCCGCTTTCCCCTCGCGGAGTCATCACGCTCGTACATGACGGTGCCGTCGGCGTCGACCACCTTGGAGACGACGTGGACGTCGTTATGTACGCCGCCGTTGGCGATCGTGGCGTAGGCGTTGGCCATGTTGATCGGGCTGGTCCGGTTCTTGCCGAGGGTGAGCAGGAAGTCCTCGGGGCCGAAGTCGCCGGTGGTCATGGGGATGCCGGGGCGGGCCGGGTCGGCCTTGGCCGGCGGTATGCCGGCCGCGAGCGCCATGTCGTAGACGTCCTCGCTGCCGTTGGGCAACGAGTCGGACATCTCGACGAAGGCGGTGTTGACCGAATCCTCCATGGCCTGAAGGCTGCTGATGCTGGACCCGTAGCTGTGACCGCTCGGGTTGGCGGCGTCCTGGCCCGAGTTACGGATCGCGTGGCCGGGAAGAGCGTCGAACTCCTTGGGTGAGTTGCCGTCCCAGCTGTCCTTGAGCGAGTAGCCCGCCTTCAGCGCCGCGGCCATCGTGAACGCCTTCATCGTCGAGCCCGCCATCGAACCCGTCGCCGCCCAGTTGGTCTGCGACTCCAGGTAATCCTGGCCGCCGTAGAAGCCGCGCAGCGCGCCGGTCCTCACATCGATCGTCGCCGCGCCAACGTGGAGTTCGTCGTCCTTCTTGTTCTCGTCCTCGATGAACGCCTTCTTGTCCTCTGGACGTACGTCATTGACCGCCTCCTCGACGGTCTTCATCGTCTTCTTGGTCAGCGTGGTGGTGATCCGGAGCCCACCGCCGTTGATCTCGTCCTCGGTGACCAGCGGATTGCCCTGCCCGTCCTTGAGCTTGAGGAGCTCGTCGCGGACCAGCTTGAGCGCGTGACCCTTCTGGCCGCCGTAGCGGCTGTCGGAGCGCGGCTTCTTGAACTTCGGCAGCGACTCCTTGGCCTTCTCGCCCTCGGCGGCGTCGACCATGTCCATTTTGACCATCGAGTTGATGACGTAGCGGTAGCGGCCCTCGAGCTCGGTGACCGACTCCTCGCCGTTGCTCGGGTCGAGGTCGTTGGGGTCGTTGAGGATCGCGGCGAGTGCGGCCGCCTCCTGGAGGGTGAGCTTCGCGGCCGGCTTGTCGAAGTAGGCGTTCGACGCGGCCTCGACGCCATAGGCACCGCGGCCGAAGTAGATGGTGTTGAGGTAGCCGGCTAGGATGTCCTCCTTGGACTTCTGCCGGCTGATCTTCAGCGAGATGACCGCTTCCTTCACCTTGCGGGAGTAGGTGCGCTCCTGGGTGAGGTAGAGGTTCTTGACGTACTGCTGGGTGATCGTCGAGG
>JALZDD010000363.1 GCA_030862715.1 Actinomycetota bacterium
AGTACTTCAGCGCCGCTTCCTGGGAGAGCAGCCGGCGACGACGTGCCAGCCCGGTCAGCAGGTAGAGCGGCAGGGACAGCACCTCGAGGGCGACGAAGAGCATCAGCAGGTCGCCGGAGATGCAGAACAGCATCATCCCGCCGACCGCGAACATCATCAGCGGGTAGACCTCGGTGTGCTCCAGGCCCCGCTGGGAGGCGGTGCGCTCGGCCGGTGTGCCCGGCAGGGCCGCGGCCTGACCCGCGAAGGCGCTCACGCCGTTGTCGAGCCGCCGCTCGGCGAAGAGCGCGACGCCACCGAGCGAGACCAGCAGCACCAGCCCCTGGGAGAAGACCCCTGGGCCGTCGACGATGAGCGCGCCCTCACCGGTCGAGGCGCCGAGGCTGGACCCGGCGCCGACGGCGACGGTCCCGGCGAGCGCGGCGACCAGGCCCGCCAGCGCCAGCGACACCTGGGTGTTGAACCTAGCGGCACGGGGCGCGAAGGCCTCCACCACGACACCGGCGCACGCCACGCCCAGCACCAGCAGGACGGGCCAGAGGGTGGCGTACGAAATTCCGGGGGACTCGAACATCGCGTCACTCACCTGCCTGGATGACATCAACAAGAGGAGCCACGACCGGTTGGGCCGCTGAGATCAGCGGTCCGGGGACGAAGCCGAAGAAGAGAAGGGCGACCAGCAGCGGGACGAGTACGCCGACCTCCCGCCGGTCGAGATCGGAGACCGGCTTGGAGAGCTGAGCGGGCCCGGTGAAGATCCGCTGGTAGGCCCACAGCACGTAGATGGCGGCGAGAACGATCGCGGTGACCGCGATGACACCGACCAGCCAGTGGTAGTCGAAGGCGCTGATCAGGACCAGGATCTCGGAGACGAACTGGCTCAGGCCCGGCAGGCCTGCGGTCGCCAGACCGGCGATGAGGAACGTCCCGGCGAGCACCGGGGTCGCCTTCTCCATCCCCCGCATCGACGAGATCGAGGCGGTGCCCTTGCGGGCGATCAGGAACCCGGCGATCAGGAACATCGCCGCGGTCGCGACACCGTGGTTGACCATGTAGAGGATCGACCCGACCAGGCCCTCGCGGGTGGCCGCGAAGATGCCGAGGGTGATCAGCCCGAAGTGCGAGAGCGAGGTCAGACCGATCAGGCGGAGCAGGTCGTCCTGCCCGATCGCCAGCACCGCGCCGTAGACGATCGAGATCAGCGCGAGCACGATGACGACGGGCGTCGCCCACGCCGACGCCTCCGGTACCAGGCCCAGGCAGAGCCGGATCATGCCGAAGGTGCCGATCTTGTCGAGGACGCACACCAGAAGCACCGAGGTCGGCGTGGTGGCCTGCTCAGTGGTGTCGGCCAGCCAGGTGTGCACCGGGAACAGCGGCGCCTTGACCGCGAACGCGATGAACATCGCCACGAAGATCCAGCGCTCGGCGGTGGTGCCGATGTCGAGCTGGGCGAGGTCGCTGATCAGGTACGACGGCGACCCGGCCTCCGAGGAGACCACGAAGAAGCCGATCAGCGCACCGAGCAGCACCAGCCCGCCGCCGAGCTGGAACATCAGGAACTTGAGCGCGGCTCGGGCCCGCTTGGGGCCACCGTGCTGTCCGATCATGAAGTACGCCGGGATCAGCGTCGCCTCGAAGGCGATGTAGAAGAGGAAGAGGTCGCCGGCGGTGAAGGTGAGCAGCGCGAAGGCCTCCAGGGCCAGCGCCCAGGCGTACCAGCGCTTGTCGTGGTCCTTGACTGCCGCGACCATCACCAGCGGCACCAGGACGACGGTCAGCATCACCATCAACTTGCCGAAGCCGTCCATCTCGAGCGCCCAGTGGACGCCGAGCGGCTCGATCCAGACGAGATCGGTGTCTGGGGCCGTGAACATCGTGACGATGCCGGCGATCAGGGTGGCGATCGCGAAGCCGAAGGCCCACAGCTTGGGCCGGGCCGGCATCACCGCGGTGATCAGCGCGCCCGCGAACGGGACGAGGACGAGGATTGTCAGCATCAGTTGACCACCAGAAGGGCCAGGGCGACGAGGACCGTGCCACCGAGGACGGAGAGGGCGTAGGAACGTACGTAGCCGGTCTGTGCCTTGCGGAGCTCACCGGCGATCGCCGCGAGGGCGATCGGCCCACCGCTCATCAGGCCGTCGACGGCGTACTTGTCGGTCGCGAGGGTGCCACGGGTGAGCGCCATCCCGGGCGGCACCACGACGTCCTCGATGTGCGGGACATGCAGGTAGGGAGTCGGCTCGGTCGTGATCGGGCGGCGCCCGAAGACGAACCCGGCAGCCGCGACGCCGATCGCGACGACGAGCACCGCGAGGACGGAGGTCGCCCAGACCGGGAGCGGACCGTGGTGCTCGGCATGGCCGATCGCGACCACCGGCTCGAGCCAGTGCTCGATCCAGCCGCCGAGCGCGAAGACGCCACCGAGGACCGACAGCGCGGCGAGGACGACGAGCGGACCGGTCATGATCCGCGGCGACTCGTGCGGATGTACGCCCTCGGGCCACCGCTTGCGGCCGAAGAAGGCGAGCATCATCAGGCGGGTCATGTAGAACGCGGTCACACCGGCGGCCAGGAGGGCGATGATGCCGACCAGCCAGCTCTCGGCGAAGGCGACCTCGAGGATCTTGTCCTTGGACCAGAAGCCGGCGAACCCGGGGAAGCCGATGATGGCCAGGTAGCCCATCGAGAAGGTGAGGAACGTGACCGGGAGCGCGCGGCTCAGGGCGCCGTAGTGCTTGAGGTTCACGTCGTCGTTCGTGCCGTGCATCAGGGAGCCAGCGCCGAGGAACATGTTGGCCTTGAAGAAGCCGTGGGTGAGCAGGTGGAAGATCGCGAACGCGTAGCCCGGCCCGCCCAGCCCGGCGGCCAGCATCATGTAGCCGATCTGGCTCATCGTCGAACCGGCCAAGACCTTCTTGATGTCGTCCTTCACACACGAGATCGCGGCACCCCAGATGATCGTCACCAGGGCGACGACCACGACGGCGGTCGAGGCGGCCTCGGCGGCGTCGAAGATCGCGCTCGACCTGACGATCAGGTAGACGCCCGCCGTGACCATCGTCGCCGCGTGGATCAGCGCCGAGACCGGGGTGGGGCCCTCCATCGCGTCCAGCAGCCAGCCCTGCAGCGGCACCTGGGCGGACTTTCCGCAGGCGCCGATGAGCAGCAGGATGCCGAGCCAGTTGAGGGTGGTCGTGGTGGTGTCGCTGATGTCGATCGCGGAGAACGACGTCGAGCCGAAGGTGACGAAGCAGAGTGCGATCGCGAGCGAGAGACCCATGTCGCCGACCCGGTTCATCACGAACGCCTTCTTGGCGGCGGCTGCCGCGGACGGCTTGTGCTGCCAGAAGCCGATCAGCAGGTAGGACGCCAGGCCGACGCCCTCCCAGCCGAGGAAGAGACCGACGTAGTTCTCCGCCAGCACCAGCATCAGCATCGCGGCGAGGAAGAGGTTGAGGTAGCCGAAGAACCGAGTGCGCCGCTCGTCGTGGGCCATGTAGCCGACCGAGTAGACGTGGATCAGCGTGCCGACCCCGGTGATGAGCAGCAGGAACAGACTGGAGAGCTGGTCGTAGAGGAGGTCGAACCCGACGCTCAGATCACCGGTGTCGAACCAGGTGTAGAGGTGCTGTACGACCTGCCTGCTCTCCTCGTCGCGACCGAGAGCGGCGATGAAGAGGACCAGCGACAGCACGAAGGACGCGCCCGCGAGCCCGACCGCGAGCCAGTGCCCGATCCGGTCGAAGAGTGCCGGCGCCAGCGGGCGCCCGATCAGGATCAGGGCCGCACCGGCGAGGGGCAGCGCGATGACCAGCCAGATCAGCGAGAAGACGCCGCTGGCCTCGACAGGGTTCACCACTTGAGCATCCTTGGCTCGTCGACCGAAGCCGTGTTTCTGGTGCGGAAGATGGTCATGATGATCGCCAGCCCGACGACCACCTCAGCGGCCGCGACGACCATCACGAAGAAAGCGGTCACCTGCCCGTCGAGGTTGCCGTGCATCCGGCTGAACGCCACCAGGGCCAGGTTGGCCGCGTTGAGCATCAGCTCTACGCACATGAAGACGACGATGGCGTTTCGCCTGGTCAGCACGCCGATCGTGCCGATCGTGAAGAGGATGGCGGACAGGATGACGTACGCCGTGGTGTTGTCTGTCATTCGTCCTCTCCTTCGTCCGTGCGACCGCCGGCGAGGATCGCCGGGACCGACTTCGTGCTCTGCGACCCGTCCGGCAGCAGCGCCGGGGTGTCGTTGCTGTTGTGCCGCGCGAAGGTGCCCGGCGGGGGCAGCGGGCCGAGGTGCTTGCCGCTCTTCGCGTAGTCGGCGACCCGCTGCTGGGCCAGGTCGATCTGGCTCTGCTTCGGGTCGATCCGCTCACGGTGGGCCAGCACCATCGCGCCGATAGCGGCGGTGATCAGCAGCGCGCTGGTCGCCTCGAAGGCGATCACGTAGCGCGAGAAGAGGAGGTCGGCGAGGCGCTGTACGTTGCCGCCCTCGTTGGCGCTGGCCAGCCCGCGCATCGTGGCGATGCTCGCCTGTCCGACGCCCGCGATCAGCGTCGCGCCCAGCCCGACCCCGAGGATGACGGCGAGCACCTTCTGCCCCGCGATCGTCTCCTTGAGCCGGTCCGAGGTGTCGACGCCGACCAGCATGATCACGAACAGGAACAGCATCAGGATGGCGCCGGTGTAGACCACGATCTGCACCGCGAACAGGAACGGGGCCTCCAGCGTCGCGTAGATCATCGCAAGGCCGATCATCACGACCGCCAGCGACAGCGCGGCGTGCACCGGCTTGCGCGCGAACAGGAGGCCCGTCGCCGCGATCACCGTGACCGAGGCGAGGATGACGAAGCTCATCGGATGGGCTCCTTGGGCTCCGGCGCGTAGTAGGAGGTGTCGTCGTTGCCGAGGAACATCGGGTGCGGAGGCGCCTCCATCCCG
>JALZDD010000999.1 GCA_030862715.1 Actinomycetota bacterium
ACCGTCGGCATCTTCGACCCGGACGCGGCCAAGGTCGGCAAGGACCTGGTCATGAGCCCCGGCGCTGCGTGGTGGGGCGACTACCTCTTCAACCAGACCTGGAAGATCCCGGCCGGTCAGATGACCGCCGTGGAACCCCTGGCCTGGGACGGTGAGAGCGAGCCCTCCACCGGCAACGAGGGCGGCGGCCTCTGGGGCGTCTCGAACCACATCACGGGCAAGCAGCTCGAGAACACGCTGACCTTCGCCGAGTTCGTCGCCACCGACCCGAGATGGCAGGTCGAGCTCTCCACCGGCCTGCCGGCGTACGGTCCCGTGCAGGACGCGTGGGCGGAGAAGCAGGCCAAGGCCAACTACTTCGCCGACAACGAGACCACGTTCGAGGCGATGAAGAAGGCCAACGACTACGTCGTCGACGGCCACGCCTACATGCTCTACAACACCGGAGCGGTGTGGACCGAGACCGTGGCCGCCGCCCTTGCCTCAGGCGGCGACGTCGACCAGGCCTGGACGTCCTTCGGGGACGAGCTGGTCAGCCAGGCGAAGGCGATGGGCTACACGGTCGAGTAACCCGGCCGCGCACGAGCTCCTTCGGCCCGGAACGTCCGGGCCGAGGGAGCACCATCCCGGACACATCGGAGGAGCAACATGTCGACCGCCTTGATGGAGGACGTCGCCACTTCGCCGCCTGCGGCGAGCCCGAGGCGCCGTCCCCGACGACGCGTCGCGCGGCCCAGCGAGACGCGTGGCGCCTGGGTGCTGATGGCGCCCTACCTCGTCCTGCTGATGATCGCGGGCATCATCCCCGTCGCGTACGCGATCAAGACATCTCTGGAGAAGGCGCCGACGCCGCTGGACCCCACCGGGGGCTTCGGGGGCGTGGACAGCTTCAGGACCGTCGTCACCGACTACCGGTTCGTCGACACGTTCGTCAACATCTTCGCGACCCTGGTCGTCTGGCTTCCGATCATGACGATCGGCATCGTCGGGCTGGCTCTGCTGGTCCATGCCAGCCCCGGATGGTTCGGGTCGTCGATGCGGTTCATCTACTACATCCCCGGGGCCCTGGCAGGCGTCGCCAACCTCGTGCTCTGGGTCTACCTGCTCAACCCGAGCCAGTCCCCGATCGAGGGGTTCTGGCAGGCGCTGGGTGTCGACACCATCAAGCAGGCGGTTGCCGGACCTGGGAATCTGCCGTTCATCCTGGCCGCGATGATGTTCTTCCAGGGCGTCGGTCAGTGGGTCATCGTGGTCAACGGCGGCCTCAACGGGATCCCCGAGGAGACGCTCGAGGCGGCGCGGCTGGACGGTGCCAACGAATGGCGGCTGGCCTGGCACGTCAAGCTGCCGATCATCCGGCCGTGGATCGGGTACGCCGTGCTGATGAATCTCGCCTACGGGTTCCAGCTGTTCCTCGAGCCACAGCTTCTCGACCAGGTCGCCAGCAACGCCCTGGACGATCATTGGACCCCCACCCAGCTGGGGTACGCCTTCGCCTTCAGCAGCTACAACTTCCCCGCAGCCGCCGCGATGTCGCTGATCCTGCTCGTGCTCACCCTGGGCATCGGCCTGCTGGTCGTCTTCCGAACCGGGCTGTTCGGTGAGGAGGAGCACCGATGAGCCAGACCACCGTGGCCGAGCGCCGGGAGGCCGGGAAGAAGCCAGGCATGTTCGACTGGAGCGTCGGCAAGACCGCACGCGTCGTCACGATGCTGTTCGTCGCCTGCCTGTTCGTTCTGCCGATCACCGGCTTCATCGCGATGGCGTTCCGGTCCAACGAGGGTGTCGCATCCGGCGCGGGCGGGCCGTTCGGCTTCGGCGACATGTCGTGGGACAACGCGCAGTACAGCTGGTCGCAGGTCAACGGGTTCGGACCCGACGGCGGGGGCCTGTACACCCGCTGGCTGATGAACACGCTCGCCGTCGCCGGCGGTGGCGCGCTGCTGGCGGTATTCGCCGCTCTGCCGGCCGGATACGCGCTGGCCCGGCTCCGGTTCCGCGCCCGCCGGGCCGTACTCCTGATCACCCTGATCACGATGGTGATGCCGAACACCGTGCTGGTCATCCCGATCTTCCTCGAGGTGAACGCCATCGGCGCGGTCGGCCAGCTCTGGCCGGTGGGGCTGATCATGGGCTTCTTCCCGTTCGGGGTCTACCTGGCCTACATCCACTTCATGACGACCATGCCCCAAGAGCTCGTCGAGGCAGCCCGGATCGACGGTCTCAGCGAGGTGTCGATCTTCTGGCGGGTCGCGCTCCCGATCTCCCGCCAGGCCGCGGTGCTGGTCGGCTTCTTCGCCTTCGTCGCCAACTGGATCAACTTCTTCCTGCCGCTGGCGCTGCTCTCCTCCAACCAGAACAACCAGACCCTCCCCGTCGGGTTGCAGCAGCTGATCGGCGCCAGTCCGCTCTTCAATCCGACCGTCGCCGCCGGGCTGGACGTGAAGCTCTACATGCCGCAGCTGGCGCTGGCGACCTTCATCTCCATGCTGCCGCTGCTGATCGTCTTCCTCGGCGCGCAGAAGTTCCTGATGCGGGGCGAGACGATGGGTGCGGTGAAGGGCTGATGGCCCCGCATCCGCCACCGGAGTTCGACCCGCACCCTGGCTACTCGGCCGAGATGCCGAAGACCCCGCGTCCGATCGTTCTCGTGGGCGCCGGCGGGATCGTCCGTGACGCTCACCTGCCGGCGTACGCCAAAGCGGGGTTCGAGGTCGCCAGCATCACCGACCTCGTCCCCGAGCGGGCGCGGGACCTCGCCGAACGGTATGGCATCCGCGCCGTGCGCGAGGACGTCGCGGACGCGGTCCGGTCCGCTCCGGCCGACGCGGTCTACGACGTCGCGCTTCCGCCCGAGGCGCACGTCGAGGTTCTCGAGCAGCTGCCCGACGGAGCAGCCGTCCTGCTGCAGAAGCCCCTGGGAAACCACTTGGCCGAGGGAGTCCGCACCCGCGAGGTGTGCCGCCGCAAGGGACTCGTGGCGGCGGTCAACACCCAGCTCCGCTTCGCGCCGTACGTCGTCGCTGCCCGCGAGCTCATCGCCGCCGGCACGATCGGGGAGCTCTACGACCTGGAGGTCCGGGTCTCGGTGCGGACCCCGTGGGAGATGTTTCCCTACGTGCTCGACCTGGACCGGCTCGAGATCAACATGCACAGCGTCCACTACCTGGATCTGGTGCGTTCCTTCCTGGGCGACCCGACCGGCGTCCACGCCGTCACCGTGCGCCACCCCGAGAAGTCTCACGCCAACTCCCGCTCAGACATCGCGCTGAGCTACGGGGAGCGACCGATCAGGGTCGTCGTCTCCACCAACCACGACCACCACTACGGGACCCGGCACGAAGAGGCCTTCGTCAAGTGGGAGGGCACCCGCGGCGCCATCCGAGCACAGCTCGGCCTGCTGCTGGACTACCCGAGCGGCGGTGAGGACTCGCTCGAGCTGGTCACCGACGATCGGCTCGACGCCGGCTGGCGACCGGTGCCGTTCGAGGGGTCCTGGTTCCCCGACGCCTTCATCGGCTCCATGGCCGTGGTCCAACGCTTTCTCGAGGGATCGATCCCGTCGCTGCCCACCGGCGTCGAGGACGTCTTCCGCACCATGGCGGTCGTCGAGGCGGCGTACACGGACGCAGCCCGCGGTGGAGAGCCGCCCGCGTATGACCAGTGATCATCTGAAAGGAACGCCGATGAGCGGCACCCGCCTCCGCGCCTCCGACCTGCCCCTGGAGGGCGTCACCGTCCTGGACTTCAGCCAGTTCCTGGCCGGCCCCGTGGCGGCGTTGAGGCTCGCTGATCTCGGCGCCCGGGTCATCAAGATCGAGCGACCCTCCGGGGGAGACGCCGGGCGGAGCCTGGCCTTCGCCGGGCGGACGGTGAACGGCGACAGCCTCTCCTTCCACGCCATGAACCGGAACAAGGAGAGCGTGACAGCCGATCTGAAGGATCCCGCCGACCTCGAGCGCGTACGCGGACTGGTCGCGGGGGCCGACGTGTTCGTCCAGAACTTCCGCCCCGGCGTCATGGAGCGGATCGGTCTCGACTACGACTCCGTCCGGGCGCTCAACCCCGCCATCGTCTACGGCAGCGTGACCGGGTACGGCGGCGTCGGACCATTCCAGGACCGGCCTGGACAGGACCTGCTCGCCCAGGCGATCGCCGGGCTGCCCTGGCTCAACGGGTCGGCCGATGACCCGCCGGTCCCCGTCGGGC
>JALZDD010001007.1 GCA_030862715.1 Actinomycetota bacterium
ACGTCGCCGGGCTGCCAGGCCCAGCGGATGGTGTTCTCGAGCTTGGTGACCCGGTCCTGGAGCAGGTTGAAGAGGTGGATCGACTCGGTGGAGGTGAGCCCGTCGAACTCCTTGACGAAGCTGCCCAGGACCAGTGTCCGCTCCCCCGTCTCGGGGTGGACGCGGACGACCGGGTGCCGGGTCTCGAAGTGGACCGAGGCGAAGTCGTCGCGGGAGTAGTTGGCGTCGGGCTGCTCGTGCTCCTCGTCGCGCTGGGCGTAGTCGTAGGAGTTCGTGTGCACCGCCCACAGCGCGTCGGCCAGCGCCTTCAGCGGCGCCGGGAGCCGGTCGTAGGCGGCCGCGGTGTTCGCCCAGATCGTGGTGCCGCCGTAGGGCGGCAGGGTCACCGCGCGGAGCACCGAGATCGCCGGGACCCGGTCCACGAAGGTGACGTCGGTGTGCCACGCGTTGGCCGCCATCCCGGCGTTGGCGGTGACCCGGAGCACCCGCCCGGAACCGGTGTTGACCGTCGGGTGCGCGGTCGTCAACTCTCCGAACCGGGCCGCGAAGGCGCTCTGCGCCTCGTCGGTGAGCCCGTCCTGGCCGCGGAAGAAGAGCACCTTGTGGCGCAGCAGGGCGTTGCGTACGTCCTGGATCTGGGTGTCGTCGGCCTGGGCCAGGCTCAGGCCCTCGATGACGGCGCCGATCCGGGCGCCGGCGCGGCGGATCCGCACGCCCGAGGGCGTCTCGATGACGTCCGCGGGGCGATGCAGCTCGGTGATGGTCACAGTCGTTCTCCTCCGGTCAGGGATGTGGATTCAGGCGGGGGTGAGCTCGGGCTCGGGAGTCTTGGCGTGGGCACCGCGGCCGAGCTTCGGCCACCAGGACGGCACCAGCCCACGCTGGCCGCCGAGCGCGGCCGAGACTCGGTCGAGGTAGATCGCGATCACGACGACGGCCAGGCCGCCTTCGATCGAGGCACCGATCTGCAGGCCCTGGACCGCGTTGACGACGACGCCACCGAGGCCGGAGCCGCCGACCAGGCCGGCCACGACGACCATCGAGAGGGCCAGCATGATGACCTGGTTGACGCCGGTCATGATCGAGTCCTTGGCCAGCGGCAGCTGGACCTCGCGCAGGATCTCCCAGCGGCCCGCGCCGAAGGCGGTGGCCGCCTCGACGGTCTCGGCGTCGACCTGGTTGATCCCGAGCTGGGTGAGGCGGACCGCGGGCGGCAGCGCGAAGACGATGGTGGCGACCAGGCCGGGCGCGTCGCCGACACCGAAGAAGAGGATCGTCGGCAGCAGGTAGACGAAGACCGGCAGCGTCTGCATCAGGTCGAGGACGGGCCGTAGCGCCGCCCGCAGCGGTGGCGAGAAGGCCGACCAGATGCCCAGCGGGATGCCGATCACCAGCGCGACGAGCGTCGCCACGAGCACGGAGGTGGTGGTCTGCATGGTCTCGTACCACAGATCCATCGACTCGATCAGGAGCAACCCGACGGTCAGCACCAGGGTCAGCACGACCTGGCGGGTGACGAGCAGCGCGATCACGGCGAGCACGATGATCATCGCGATCGGCGGCAGCCCGCCGAGCACGTTGTAGACCATCCGGAGCAGGAAGTTGAGCGCCTCCTTGATGCCGTCGAAGAACGGCCCGAGGTTGTCGGTGAGGAAGTTGATGACGTCCTCGCCGACGTCGCCGATGTGAAGGTCAGGCATGGGCCACCTCCGCGGCCTCGTCGTCGACGGTGTCGTTCACGGTGGAGAGCGCCGAGAGGATCGCGCCCCGCGGCACCACACCACGCAGCCTGCCGTCATCGTCGAGGACGGTGACGGGTACGACCTGGCGGCCCGCCAGATGCATGAAGTCGCCGATCACATCGCCCTCCTTGACCTGGTGGTAGTCCTCCCCCAGCGCGCCGTGGACGCTCTTGGCGCCGCGCCGAGTCAGGCTCACCAGCCGGTCGTCGGTCACGACGCCCAGCAGCCTGTCGTCCGCGCCGGTCACGAACGCACCGGTGACCTCGTTCTCCCCCAGCCTGCGCAGCGCGTCGTGGGGCGTGATGTCCTCGGGGAGGACGAGGCGAGCCGGCCGGATCAGGTCGGCGGCGCTGAGCACCCGAGCCCGGTCGACGTCGGAGACGAACTCGCTGACGTAGTCGTCGGCAGGGTGGGCGACGATCTCGGGTCCGGGAGCGAGCTGGATGACCCGGCCCTCGCGCATCACCATCACCCGGTCACCGAGCCGCATCGCCTCGTTGAGGTCGTGGGTGACGAAGACCGTGGTGCGCTGGTCCTGGGCCTGCAGCTCGACCAGCAGGTCCTGCATGTCGCGCCGGATCAGTGGGTCCAGCGCCGAGAACGGCTCGTCCATCAGCAGGATCGGCGGGTCCACGGCCAGCGCGCGGGCCAGACCGACCCGCTGCCGCATGCCGCCGGAGAGCTCGTGCGGAAGCTTGTCGCCACGCCCGCCCAGACCGACCCGGTCGAGGGCGGCGTCAGCCTTCTCCAAGCGCTCCGGCTTCGCGATGCCGCGTACCTTCAGGCCGTACGCCGCGTTCTCCCGCACCGTCCGGTGCGGAAAGAGCGAGAAGTGCTGGAAGACCATCCCGATGCCGTTGTTGCGGAGCTCGCGCAGCCGCTGGTCGGAGACCTTGGTGATGTCCTCGCCGTCGATCAGGAGCTCGCCCGCGCTGGGCTCGTTGAGCCGGTTGATCATCCGCAGCACGGTCGACTTACCCGAGCCGGACAGGCCCATGACGACGAACATCTCGCCCTTGGCGATCTCGAAGTCGATCTCGTGGGCGCCGAGGTAGCCGCCCGCGGCGGCGGCCGCCGCACGTGGGTCCTGGGCGGCCAGCGCCTTCTCGGCCTGTCTCCTGCCGAGGCCGTAGACCTTGCTCAGGCCACGCCCGACGATCGCCGGCTCTTGTGTCGTCTCGCTCATCAGATCTTCGCCTTCTCTCCGTCGGCGTCCTCGACCCCGTCGAGGAACTCGGCGACCTTGTCGGGGTTGTCGTCGATCCATGCCTCGGCGATGTCGGCGAGCTCCTTCCCGGACTTGTCGTGGTCGTAGTAGAACTGCCCGGCCTCGTCGGTGGTGAAGGTCAGGTTCGAGAGGAGCTCGGCGATCTCCGGGTTGTCGTCCTCGAATCCCTTGCGGGTAACCGTGCGGATCTCACCGGCGCCGCCCCAGACCTTGTCGGGGTCCTCGAGGAAGACGGCGTCGAACTCCACGGTCATCCAGTGCGGGCTCCAGCCGAGGAACACGATCGGCTGACCGGCCTTCTGCGACTTCTCGACCTGCGCCAGCATCGCCGGGGTGCCGCTGGCGACGAGCTTCCAGTCCCCGAGGCCGTACGCGTCCTCGTCGATCGCCTTCTGGATCGTCTCGTTGCCCGGAGAGCCGGCCTCGATGCCGTAGATCTTCTTGCCGAACGTCGAGGCGTTGGCGTCGAGGTCGGCCAGAGAGGCGATCCCGAGCTTGTCGGCGACGTCGCCGGGGATCGCCGGGGCGTACTCGGTGCCCTTCACGATCGTGGAGAGCACCTCGACGTCGCCCTCGTCGATGGGGTCACCGAAGCTGGGCTCCTGGGAGGGCCACCAGTTGCCGAGGTAGGCGTCGATCTGGCCCGAGGAGACCGCAGTCGCCGCGTTCTCGACAGACAGGTTCTTCTTGATGCTCGCGTCGTAGCCGAGCTCCCGGAGGATCTGGACGGCGATCTCGTTCTCGACCTGGAGGTCGACCCACGGCTGCTCAGCGAGGACCACCGAGTCCTCCGCTCCTCCGGAGTCGCTCTGGGCGAAGCCGTCACGCTCGCTCGCGGTCGTGCAGGCGGTCAGGGTGCCGGCTGTCGCCGCGATGGCGAGGGCGGCCACAGCAAGGCGTTGGGGGCGGCGCATGCGTGCTCCATCCAATCGGTTCATATATGTCTAACACACTAGACATTGCCTTCTGGCTGTTCCAGCACGTCCGCGCAGTGAGCAAGACCAGGATCGAGATGCTGCGATAGAGAGTCTCTATAGATGGATCATTGGTCGGTGAGGTCCTGAGCCAGCGCGACGAACTGTTCGACCAGCGCGTCAGCGCGCTCCTCCAGCCACACCAGAGACACGCTCACCCGCGCCACCGGGGTCAGCGGCACGACCTGCGCGCCGGCCCGCGACGCCGCACCGGCCATGCCCTCGGTCAGCACCGCCACCCCGGCGCGGGCCAGGACCAGCGGGATGATCGAAGCGACATGGGCCGTCTCGATGGCCACCTCCGTGGGCAGCCCGGCGGCCTCGAGACGGGCATCCAGGAACGTACGCAGCGCCGTGCCGGCCGGCGTCGCGATCAGGCCGGTCTCGGCCAGCTCCTCGATCCGGATCTCCTCCGGCGCCTCGCGCGAGGGCAGCAGGACCGCCACCAGCTCGTGCTCGGCGAGCCGGTGCGAGCCGAACGGGCCGTGCGGCGTGGCGCCGTCGATCAGCCCCACGTCGGCCTCGCCCTTGCGCACCTGGTCCAGGACGTCCGAGCGGTGCTGCGGGTCGGTGACGACCACCTGCGCGGCGGGCTGGATCCGCCGGAACTCGGCCAGCACCGGCACCAGCGGCTCGATCGCCCACACCGTGCTGGAGGTGATCCGCAGCCGGCCGAAACCCTTGTCCGAGACCGACCGGACAGCACCCGCGGCGAGCTCGAAGCCGCGTACGACCCGGCGCGCGGGCCCGAGCAGTGCCGAGCCCGCCGGAGTGAGGCGCACTCCCCTGCCGTGGCGCTCGAAGAGCGGACCGCCGAGCTCCCGTTCGAGCCCACGTACGGCGTACGACAACGACGGCTGGGCGACGTGGAGCCGCGCCGCGGCGCTGGTGAAGCTGCCGGCCTCGGCGATCGCGAGGAAGAACTCCAGGTGTCGTCGCTCCATGGCCCGAGGCTAACCCGACCGGCCACCGGCGTGGACCGGCCACTCGATAGCCTGTGACCGTGCTGAGACCGAGTGGAGAGCAGTTCACGATCGATGGCGGGGGCTACACCGCGACGGTGACGGAGAGTGGTGGCGCGCTGCGACTGCTGTCCTACGAGGGGCGGGAGCTGGTCGCCGGGTTCGGCGACGACGAGCAGTCCAGCGGCGGCAAGGGTCAGCTGCTGGCGCCGTGGCCCAATCGGATCCGTGACGGCCGCTACGAGTTCGGCGGGAAGACCTACCAGCTCGGGCTCACCGAGGTCGCGCGCAACAACGCCTCCCACGGACTGGTCCGATGGTCGCAGTGGCTCCCCATCGACGAGGCCAAGGACTCGATCACCCTGGCCACCCGGTTGATGGCGCAGAGCGGCTATCCGTGGACGCTCGACCTCGAGGTGACGTACGCC
>JALZDD010001008.1 GCA_030862715.1 Actinomycetota bacterium
CCGTCGCCGGCGTCGTGATGGCTGCCGGCACCCTCTCGCTGGCCGGCTTCCACTCCTGGACGGCCGCGATCATCGGCGTGGCCGTCCTCGGCCTCGGCATGGGCGTGTTCACCTCGGTCGACCTCGCGCTGATGATCGACGTACTTCCCGAGGCGATCGACCGCGGCAAGGACCTCGGCGTCGTCAACATCGCCAACTCGCTGCCGCAGGTGCTCGCCCCCGTCGTCGCCGCGCCCATCGTGAGCGTGCTCGGCGGCTACTCCACCCTGTACGCCGTCGCCGCCGGTGTGACGCTGACCGGCGCCGTCCTGGTCTACCGGATCAAGTCCGTTCGATAGGAGACAACTCGTGACCACCCACCCCGATCTGCCCAGCCTGCAGCTCCCCACCGACTTCGTGTACGGCGTCTCCACCGCGTCGTACCAGATCGAAGGTGCCGTCGAGGAGGGCGGCCGCGGGCCATCGATCTGGGACACCTTTTGCGCAGAGCCGGGCCGGATCAAGAACGGCGACACCGGGGCGGTCGCGTGCGACCACTACCACCGCTACCCCGAGGACATCGCGCTGATGAAGGACCTCGGCGTGGATGCCTACCGGTTCTCGATCGCCTGGCCGCGGATCCAGCCGACCGGCTCCGGGTCGGCCAACGCCGAGGGGCTGGCCTTCTACGACCGGCTCGTCGACGGGCTGCTCGAGGCGGGCATCAAGCCCGCCGCGACGCTCTACCACTGGGACCTGCCGCAGGCATTGCAGGACGCCGGCGGCTGGCTCAACCGCGACACCTCGCTCCGCCTCGCCGAGTACGCCGCGATCGTCGGCGAGCACCTCGGTGACCGGGTCTCGATGTGGATGCCGCTGAACGAGCCGGTCGTGGTCACCATGTTCGGGCATGCGCTCGGCACCCACGCCCCCGGCCAGGCGCTCGGCTTCGACGCGCTGCCGGTGGCCCATCACCTGCTGCTCGGTCACGGCCTGTCCGTCTCCGCGCTACGCGCGGCCGGAGCGAGCAACATCGGCATCGCGTCCAACCATCAGCCGGCCCGTCCGGCGTCGGACTCGTCCGAGGATCGCGAGGCGGCCGAGACGTTCGGCACGCTGACCAACTGGCTGTTCTCCGATCCGATCCTGCGCGGCGAGTATCCCGACGAGCTGATCACCTCGATGATGCCCGGGCCGGTCGCCGAGGACCTGAAGGTGATCTCGGCGCCGCTCGACTGGTACGGCGTCAACTACTACCAGCCAGTGCTGGTCGGCGCCCCCGGATCCGGCAGCGACCAGGGTCCGGCGCTCGAGGGCGCGATCATGCCGGAGGGGCTTCCGTTCGAGCCGCGCCAGCTCGTCGGCGTACCCACCACCGACTTCGGGTGGGCGATCGTGCCCGACGGCCTCACCGAGATCCTGACCCAGTTCCACGAGCGGTACGCCGACGCGCTGCCGCCGGTCTACGTCACCGAGAGCGGCTGCTCGTTCCACGACACCGTCGCCGCCGACGGGGGAGTCCACGACCAGCGCCGGATCGACTACCACGACGCGCACCTGCGGGCGGTGGCCGACGCGATCGCCGCCGGTGTGGACGTACGCGGCTACTTCGCGTGGTCGCTGCTCGACAACTTCGAGTGGGCCGAGGGGTACGCCGAGCGCTTCGGGCTCGTGCACGTCGACTACGACACGCTGCGGCGTACTCCCAAGGACTCGTTCCGCTGGTTCCAGGAGGTCGTCGCCGCCCGCCGCTGACCGGCGGGCGGTGATCGGCCCGCAGGTCAGCGGTCGTAGACGCCGAGCTCCCACAGCGAGTAGCCGTAGCGGGTGGCGCGGCTGACGCCGTGGACGCGTACGTAGCGAGCGGTGGTCGGCTCGAAGGTCGCCGTCTCGACTCCGCCCTTCCCGGCGTCGGTCGACCACACCGTGCGCCACGTCGTGCCGTCCGAGGAGACCTCGACCTTCCATGCCGCCGCATGGGCGCTCTCCCAGTCGGCGACCACGCGGCCGACGGTCCGCTCGCTGCGCAGGTCGAGGGCGAGCCACTGGTCATCGCTCCAGTCGCTGGCCCAGCGGGTGCCGGTGTCGCCGTCGATGGCGCGGCCCGGTGCGAAGCTGGTGAAGGCGCTCCACTCCGACGAGCTCGCCGTGGCGCGCGACCCGGCGGCGAGGTTGCTCGGCAGCGTGTAGTCGGATGCGGCGCCCCACGTGTCGAGGTAGGACTGGGCTCCGCCCATCAGGTCCTGTACGGCCTCCGTGCCGCCGAGGCGGCGGATCTGCTCGATCCAGTCCGGGACCAGGCCGACGTGGGCTCCGCCGTCGGTGTTCACGTCCCAGACCCGTTCGCCGGTGACCTGCCGGTCGATCACCGACCCGCCGTCGGCGCTCCGGAACGGGTAGGTCACGGGGCTGGGTCCGTCGGCGCCCAGAGGAGCGGGGTGGGAGCCGAGGCCGTTGAAGTCGGTGCCGATGCCGAGGCCCTTGTCGTACTCGGTGCGCAGCGCCTCGGTCCGCCCAGCGGCGCCGATGAACTCCTCAGGGCCGAACATGTACTCACCGATGAAGCCGCCGAGCCCGTAGACGCGTTCGGCCCAGCCGAGGTCGGCCCAGCTGTGGCTGGAGATGACGCCGGGATAGTCGGCCGACTCGAGGATGTCGAGCGCGCGGCCGGTGGCCTTCACGCTCATGTGGTCGAGCTCGACGATCATGCCGCGCCGCATCATCCCGTGCATGGCGTACTCGCCGAGCCGGGTCAGGCCGCGGGTGTTGCACTGCGCGTCGTCGGCGTACGTCGGCACCTCCGTGCCCGAGGGCAGCTTGTCCTCGATCTCGGGGACCGATGCGTCGCCGATCGGGTTGTCGTGCTGCGGCCCGCGGCACTTCTCGGTCTGCCAGAAGGTGCCCGTCGACAGGAACTGGCCGACGTTGATGATCGTCCCGGTCGTGCCCGAGTCGAAGCGCACCCCGCAGAGCGCGTTGTCGAACTTGTGGCACAGGAACATGCTGCGTACGCCGAGGGCATGCAGCTCGTCGAGGCCCTGGTCGATGCCTGCCCTGCTGCACTGTGGGACGTCGAGGACCTGCTTGCACCCGAACGGCTCGGAGGTCTCCACGCCGAGGATCACGGCGAGCTTGCCGTCCTCGATGACCTGCTTGGCCTGGGCGGGATCGGTGACGATCCGGAACCAGCCCTTGCCCTCGCCGCCGTACATCCTGTCGACGAAGCCCTGCAGGTCGTAGGTCTTCTCCGCCTGCAGCCGGATCGACTCCATCTCGTCGCAGCCGCGATCGCGGTTGGGGTTGATCGAGCAGATGACGCCGTTGCTGGTCAGGTCGGTGACCAGGACCCGCTGCCCGGCTCGCCACGACCGCTCCAGCCAGGCGTAGTAGTTCTGCTGGTGCGACATCGTGCGGTACGACGGCCAGTCCTTGAAGGTCGGCCAGCCCACCGGGTCGTGCTTGCCGTCCGGCTCCGCGCCGGTCAGATTCTCCAGCAGCGCGCCGGAGCCGTCGGGGTAGTGCGCCGCGCAGTCCTTCAGCGCGTCGGCGACCCCGGCCTCGGAGAACGGCTCGCCGCAGACCAGCTCACCCCCGAACGCCTCGTTGGTCATCAGGTGGTTGTGGACGTCGGCGAAGCCGCGTACGTCACCCTTGGCATCGGTGCCGGTGAACGGCTTGCCGGTGACGTTGACCTGCGAGTCGGGCACCGGCCGGTCGGCCGGCTCCCACCACTGGTCCGGCGGTGATGCCCAGCCCGGCGGGGCGAACGCCACGAAGCCGATCAGGACCAGACAGAGCAGCGTGCGGATGGCGTTCACAGTGCCTCCAGGGTGCGTGACGTACGTCGCATCCTAGAGTTGGTCGCATGACCGGGTCAACGGTCCAAAGGCCCGTGACTACGCCGATCTGGCCATGGAGGCGACGTGCGCCGCGGCGAAGTCGAGCGCGGCGCCGGCGGCCTCGGCGTCGCCCTCGTTGAGGAAGAGCAGGGTGAGGCCGTCGATGTTGGCCGTGAGGTATCTCGCGAGCATGGGGATCGGCTGATCCCACGTCACCCCGGTGGACTCGGCGAGCACGGTGAGGACCTGGGTGTTGGCCTCGAGGTAGGTCTCGTACTGACGGCGCGCGACCGTGGCCAGTCCCGGCTGACGAAGGGCGTACTGCGTCAGCTCGTAGGTCACCTGGTGCTCGTCGGGGTTGGCGATGACGTGCTGCCAGTACGCCCTGAGCGCTGCCTGGAGCTTCTCCTCGAACGACTCCTCGCCGCGCATCTCCACCAGCGCCAGGTTGAGGGTGTGCCCGGTGATCGCCTCGATGACGTTCTCCAGCAGCTCCTGCTTGGAGCGGAAGCAGTAGTGGAAGGCCCCGAGCGGCATGTCGGCCTCCGCGACGATCGAGCGCGTTGTGGTCTTGGCCACGCCGTCTCGGACCATCACCCGGATCGCGGCCTCGACCAGACGCTCGCGGCGTACGTCGGCGGCGACCCGCGCCATCAGAGGTCTCTCGTCATCAGGAAGCGCACATCGTCAGCGTACGTGACCAAGACGGTTGACCAGGAGTTGACCACGAGTCGAGCCGGGGTCAAGCCGGGGTCGCGCCCGGGCGGAAATGGGGATTCGGGTGGGGTTGATGAAGAATGACCCGGTGCCTCACGACATCTCACCCCTGTCCGCAGCGGCATCCGAAGCGCTCTTCGCCCGTGCGAAGGCCGTGACGCCGGGCGGCGTGAACTCGCCCGTGCGCGCCTTCAGCGCGGTCGGCGGGACACCGCGCTTCATCCGCGAGGCGAAGGGGGCGTGGCTGACCGACGTCGACGGGAACCAGTACGTCGACCTGATCTGCTCCTGGGGCCCGATGCTGCTGGGTCACGCCCATCCGGAGGTCCAGGCAGCGGTCATGGACGCGGTTGCACGTGGCACCTCGTACGGCACCCCGACCACGCCCGAGGTCGAGCTCGCCGAGGCGATCGTCGAGCGGGCGCCGGTCGAGAAGGTGCGGTTCGTCAGCAGCGGCACCGAGGCGACGATGTCGGCTATTCGGCTGGCCAGAGGGTTCACCGGGCGCGACGTGATCCTCAAGTTCGCCGGCAACTACCACGGCCACGTGGACTCCCTCCTCGCCAGCGCCGGCTCCGGGCTGGTCACCCACGCGATCCCCGGCACCCCGGGCGTACCCGAGAGCAGCACCGAGCTCACCGTCGTGCTGCCCTACAACGACCGCGCTGCCGTGACGGCCGCCTTCGAGACCTACCAGGGCCGGGTGGCCTGCCTGATCACCGAGGCCTCGCCCGGCAACATGGGCGTCGTCCCGCCGGAGCCCGGGTTCAACGAGTTCCTCGCCACCACCTGCACGGCGCACGGCGCCCTGT
>JALZDD010000370.1 GCA_030862715.1 Actinomycetota bacterium
GGCCGGCGCCTCGATCGCCTCGGTCGGCACGCTGGTGCCGTCCGGCAGCGACTCGTCGGGCCCCTGGGCCGACACCGGCGGGGTGACCCCACCGATGGTCGCGACACTGGCGGTCCAGGCCGCGGACAACAGGGCGAGCGGAACGATCGTGGCGGCCCTCTGCAGCCGTCCCAAGCGCTTCCTCGACATATGGACTCTCTCCCCGGCCCCACGGGCCCCGAACTCGGTCACGCGAGCCTCTCCCCACTACCGGGCTCGCTCTGGCGTCGCGCCTGCTCCCACGGGTGCGACAACAGACTGAACGAATGGTGACATACCGGCGTTACGCCTGTCACACCTATGAAATTCCTGCCCGAGGCGCGAATTCGGTACCCACGGCGGCGTGGCGTACACCACTGGCGGCCCCCGAGGCGTAAGGCGCTTCCGAGGTCAGGGACAATGGGGCGGTGACCCACGCCCACTCGCCGTCCGGCCGCGCTGCGCTCGCAGTCGGCCCGACCGACCGGTCCCAGGAGCTCTTCGAGCGGGCGCGGGCGGTGACGCCCGGCGGCGTGAACTCCCCGGTGCGGGCCTTCAACGCGGTCGGCGGCACGCCGCGGTTCGTCGCGTCCGCGCGGGGCGCCTGGCTGACCGACGTCGACGGGAACGAGTACGTCGACCTGATCTGCTCCTGGGGCCCGATGCTGCTGGGCCACGCCCATCCCGAGGTCCAGGCAGCGGTCATGGACGCCGTCGCGCGCGGCACGTCCTACGGGACGCCGACGACGCCTGAGGTCGAGCTCGCGGAAGAGATCGTTAGCAGGGCGCCGGTCGAGAAGGTGCGGTTCGTCAGCAGCGGCACCGAGGCGACGATGTCGGCCATTCGGCTGGCAAGAGGGTTCACCGGGCGCGACGTGATCCTCAAGTTCGCCGGCAACTACCACGGCCACGTGGACTCCCTCCTCGCCAGCGCCGGCTCCGGGCTGGTCACCCACGCGATCCCCGGCACCCCTGGCGTCCCCGAGAGCAGCACCGAGCTCACCGTCGTGCTGCCCTACAACGACCGCGCTGCCGTGACGGCCGCCTTCGAGACCTACCAGGACCGGGTGGCCTGCCTGATCACCGAGGCCTCGCCCGGCAACATGGGCGTCGTCCCGCCGGAGCCCGGGTTCAACGAGTTCCTCGCCACCACCTGCACGGCGCACGGCGCCCTGTTCATCTCCGACGAGGTGATGACCGGGTTCCGGGCCAGCAAGCAGGGGCAGTGGGGCCTGGACGGCAAGAACGAGGGCTGGACGCCCGACCTGGTCACCTTCGGCAAGGTGATGGGCGGCGGCTTCCCGGCGGCGGCCTTCGGCGGCCGCGCCGACGTGATGGGCTCGCTCAGCCCCGACGGGCCGGTCTACCAGGCCGGCACCCTCTCCGGGAACCCGGTCGCGACCACCGCCGGCCTGACCACGCTGCGGCTGGCGACCGACGAGGTCTACGACCACATCACCAAGGCCGCCGACGTCGTGAAGTCCGCGATCGAGGAGAGCTTCACCAAGGTCGGTCTCCCGCACGTCGTCCAGTCCACCGGCACGATGTTCTCGGTCTTCTTCACCGACAGGCCGGTGCGCAACTTCGACGAGGCCAAGACCACCGACGAGGCGGCGTACAAGGCCTTCTTCCACGCCATGCTCAACCAGGGCGTCTACCTGCCGCCGAGCGCCTACGAGGCCTGGTTCCTCTCCTCCGCCCACGACGAGCGGGCGATCTCCCAGATCACGGAGGCGCTTCCGTACGCCGCCGAGGCTGCTGTAAAGGTGCTGCTATGAAGGGAATGGCATGAGTATCGAGACCACGGTCCACCTGCTGCGCCACGGTGAGGTGCACAACCCGGACGGGATCCTCTACGGGCGCCGGCCCGGGTTCAACCTCTCCGAGCTCGGCCTGCAGATGGCCGAGCGGGTCGCCGACCGGATCGGTGGGCAGGACATCAGCCACGTCATCTCCAGCCCGCTCGAGCGTGCCCGGCAGACCGCCGGGCCGCTGGCGAAGGCGCTCGGCCTCGACATCTCGCTGGACGAGCGGGTGCTCGAGTCGGAGAACCTCTTCGTCGGCAAGAGCTTCAAGGACGGCTTGGGTCCGCTGAAGGACCCCAAGGTCTGGCCGAAGCTGGTCAACCCGTTCAAGCCGTCGTGGGGCGAGCCCTACCTGGAGATCGTGGCCCGGATGATGGCCGCGGTCCACGACGCCCGGGACCTGGCGCGGGGCCACGAGGCGGTCATCGTCTCCCACCAGCTGCCGATCTGGACCACCCGGCTGCACATCGAGGGCCGCAGCTTCCTGCACGACCCGCGTCGTCGCCAGTGCGCGCTGTGCTCGCTGACCTCGCTGCACTTCGTCGACGACGAGTTCGTCGCGCTCTCCTACGGCGAACCGGCCGGTGACATGCTGCCGGCGAAGGACAAGTACGCGCCGTTCTCGGCCGGCGACTCGGAAGATTAGAAGTCTCTCAGTTTTGTTAGGCAGGCTCAGGGGCATGCGTTGGCTGCTCGCACTACCACTGGTGGTGATGCTCGCTGCCTGCGGGCAGACCGGCACGAACGAAGCCGGCTACATCTCCGGTGACGGCCGCACCCAGGAGATCCCGGTCGCCGATCGCGGAGAGCCGGTCGAGCTCGCCGGCGAGACCCTCGAGGGCAAGCCGTTCGACCTGGCCGACACCCGGGGCAAGGTCACGGTGCTCAACGTGTGGTGGACCGGCTGCGCGCCGTGCCGCAAGGAGATGCCGATGCTCCAGGCCGCCTACGAGGAACTGGGCGACGAGGTCGCCTTCGTGGGGCTCAACACCCGCGACGCCTCGGCCGCGCAGGGGCTGGCCTTCGAGCGGCACTACGGCGTGGAGTACCCGTCGGTCTACTCGCCCGACGGTGCCGCCGTCCTCGCGCTGAAGGGCTCGCTGGCCCCGCGCGCCATCCCGGCCACCGCGATCCTCGACACCGAGGGGCGCGTGGCGGCGCTGATCCGCGGCGAGATCCCCTCGGCACGTACGCTCGACGAGCTCATCTCCACGGCAGGTGAATCCTCGTGACGGACTGGTTCGCGAGCACCGCGGGGAGCGGGTCGCTGATGCTGGCCATCCCGGTCGCGCTGCTGGCCGGGTTCCTCTCGTTCGTCTCGCCGTGCACGCTGCCGATGCTCCCGGGCTACCTCTCCTACGCCACCGGCCTGTCCGGCGCCGACCTCGCCTCAGGTGACGTACGCCGTGGCCGCATGCTCGCGGGCGCCCTGCTCTTCGTCGTCGGATTCTCAGTGGTCTTCGTCCTGATGGGCATCACCGTGGGCGGGATCGCCTACAAGCTGCTCGCGTTCCAGGAGACCGGCACCAAGGTCCTCGGCGTGCTCTCGATCATCATGGGGATCGCGTTCATGGGCTTCATCCCGCTGCTGCAGCGCGACCTGAAGTTCCACCAGGTGCCGGCGGTCGGCCTGGCTGCGGCCCCGCTGCTCGGCTTCCTCTTCGGGCTGGCCTGGACCCCGTGCACCGGACCGACGCTGGGCGTCATCGCCGGCCTCGCCTGGGACCAGGGCACCGCCGCCCGCGGTGGCCTGCTGCTCGCGGTCTACGCGCTCGGGCTCGGCATCCCGTTCATCCTCGTCGCGGTGATGTGGCGCAAGGCCACCGTCGCGCTGACCTGGTTCCGTCGGCACACCCGCGCGATCACGATCATCGGCGGCGTGCTGATGATCCTGATCGGCATCGCCATGCTCACCGGCTGGTGGGACAACGGCGTCCAGTGGCTGCAGGTCCAGCTCGTCCAGCGTTGGGAGGGCATCGCGCTATGAGCGAGCGACAGCGAGCGACGATCAGCCTCAGGCCGCCACTTCCGTACTCTTCGCGTTGCCCTACGGAGGTGGCGGCATGAGCACCACCTCCGCTCCTGACCAGGAGAAGTCCGAAGGCGTACGCCGCGCGGGCGAGCTGAACGCCCGCGAGTTGGCACGCTGGGGCTGGCGTCAGCTGACCTCGATGCGTACGGCGTTGATCCTGCTGCTGTTGCTCGCGCTAGCGGCCGTCCCGGGGTCGCTGATCCCGCAGGACGGCGTCGACTCGCTCAAGGCTGACCAGTGGCGCGAGGCGCACACGACGCTGACGCCGATCTACGAGAAGCTCGGGCTCTTCAACGTCTACTCGACGCCGTGGTTCGCGGCGATCTACCTGCTGCTGATGGTCTCGCTGGTCGGCTGCATCATCCCGCGATGCCTCGTCTACGCGCGGGCCATGCGGGCTGAGCCGCCGGCGACGCCGGCCAAGCTGACCCGGCTGCCCGACTCCACGACGTACGTCACCGACGAGGAGCCCGCGGAGGTGCTCACCGCTGCGCGACAGCAGCTGCGCGGCTACCGCATCCGGAAAGACGACGACGGCGAGTCCGTCTCTGCCGAGAAGGGCTATCTGCGCGAGGCCGGAAACCTGATCTTCCACATGTCGCTGATCATCGTGCTGGTCGCGTTCGCGACCGGGAGCCTGTTCGGCTACAAGGGCGGCGTGATCGTGCTGGTGGGGGAGGAGTACGGCTTCGCCAACGAGCTCTCGCAGTACGACGACTTCAAGCCCGGCTCGCTCTTCGCCCCCGAGGACCTCGACGACTTCACCTTCAAGATCGACGACTTCAAGGCCGAGTGGCTGGGCACAGGGCCGGGCGCGGGGACGGCGCGAGGGTTCGAGTCGAACATCCGTTACACCGCAGGCGAGAGCGACGAGCAGAAGTACGACCTCAAGGTCAACCACCCGCTGACCATCGGCAGCACCGACGTCTTCCTGCTCGCCCACGGCTATGCGCCGGTGATCACGGTGCGCGACGGCAACGGCGACGTGGCCTACTCCGGCCCGACGATCTTCCTCCCGCAGAGCCAGAACCTGCTCTCCTTCGGCGTCGTGAAGGCGCCGTACGCCTCGCCCGAGCAGCTCGGTTTCCAGGGGCAGTTCTACCCGTTCATGGGCACGGTCGACGGTGATCCGGTGAACCTGATGGGCGACATCGGCGACGGGTCCAACGCGATGCTCTCGTTGCAGGGCTTCCGCGGCGACCTCAACCTCGACGCCGGGCCCCAGTCGGTCTACGCGCTCGACACCTCGAAGGCCAACATGATGTCCCCCGGCGACACCGGGAAGGCGTTCAACCTGCGGCTGGGGCAGACGGCCCAGCTCCCCGACGGTCTGGGATCGATCTCCTTCGACGACGTCCAGCAGTGGAACCGGGTGCAGATCTCGAAGTCGCCCGGCAAGGAGTGGGCGCTCCTCGGCGTCTCCCTCGCTCTCGTGGGGCTCCTCGGGT
Source organism: Actinomycetota bacterium (assembly GCA_030862715.1). The sequence goes on from JALZDD010000370.1 coordinate 5,304, forward strand.
CCCTCTTCATCCGCCCGCGACGGGTGTGGGTTCGCGCCCGCCGAGTCGATGGGCGCACACTGGTCGAGATCGCCGCCCTCGACCGCTCCGGCGGTGGAGACACCGCAGCCGTCGTCACCGGCCTTGCGGAGACCTTACGAGGCGCGCGAACACAGGAGGAAACCGATGACTGACCACACCTGGGGCGTTCTCAGCAACCAGGCCATCACGGCCGCCGGCGTCGTCTACTTCCTGGCGCTGCTCTGCGCGCTGGTCGAGTGGTCGGCCTGGC
>JALZDD010001014.1 GCA_030862715.1 Actinomycetota bacterium
TCGTCGCCGCGGCTCTATACGTGGTCAACTGGCGTCTCGCAGATCGCTCTGTCGACTACCTGGCTGAGGGGACCGGCGCCTCACCGGTCCAACACTTCTGGTCCTTGGCAGTCGAGGAGCAGTTCTACATCGTCTGGCCCCTCCTCCTTCTGGCAGTCGCTCTTGTCGTACGTCGCACCGGGCTGCAGGTGCGCCCGCTCATGGCCATCGGCCTGTCCCTCATCGCACTCCCCTCCCTGGCCTGGTCGATCGCGCTGACGGCGTCGAACGCTCCGGTGGCCTTCTTCGTGAGCACGACCCGGCTGTGGGAACTGGGCATCGGGGCACTCATCGCGGTCGGTGCCGGTCTTTGGCGCTCCTTGCCTGCGGTCGCCGCCCGACTCCTTGGTTGGGGTGGCCTCGGCGCCATCCTGGCGGCCGCGCTCTTCTTCGACGAAAGCTTCGCCTGGCCGGGCGCGTGGGCACTGGTGCCGACGTTGGGCACGGCAGCCATCATCGTCTCCGGCAGCCGACACCGCACAGAGGTGCAGCGCCTGCTGTCTCTCAAGCCCGCGGTGTGGCTCGGCGGCCTGTCCTACTCGCTCTACCTGTGGCACTGGCCGATCCTCATCGGATATCAGAATCTGTTCGGCCAGCCCAGCCAGAGCGTCGGACTTCTGCTCATCCTCGGTTCCGTGGCTCCCGCATGGCTGTCCCTGCATCTGCTGGAGAACCCCGTGCGCTTTTCTCCTGCACTAGCTCGGTCGACACGTAAGACGCTCGCGATCGGGATCGCCTTGTCGATGGTCGGCGTCCTCGCCGGCGGCCTCCTGATGCTCGCCGTGCCTTCATCCAACTCGACCGGTTCCGCACAGGGTGCCGCCGCCCTCACCGTCAGCGAAGACAGCGTGACCGGCATCCAGAACCCGGCGACGGCCTCGTCGATCACCCCGGCCCCGGCCGACGCGATCGACGACGTGCCCGACGCCTACGCTCGCGACTGTCAGGCCGAGATGGCCGACACACAGCCGAAGACCTGCGAGTTCGGCAAACCCGACGGCGATCGCACCGTCGTCCTGGCCGGCGACTCCAAGGCGCTGCAGTGGTCGGGAGCGCTGGACGCGATCGCCACCGACGCCGGCTGGCGTCTGCTCACCACGACCAAGTCCTCATGTGGGCTCTTCGATGCAACCCGTGACGAAGGCGGTTCCGAATACACCGCCTGTCGCGAACACAATGGGCGCGCCGTCGACGAGCTCATCGAGCTCGGGCCAGATGCAGTCATCGTCTCCCAGCGGCACAACTCGGCAATCGACCCGAAGACAGACAAGAGCAGTCAGGCTGCCATGGTCGCCGGGCTCGTCCGCGTCTGGAAGCGGCTGACAACTGCCGGCATCGACGTCGTCGTCCTCGCCGACAACCCGACCCCTGTCGACGCCTCCGGTGAGAGCTATGAGGTCTACGAGTGCGTGGCCGATCATCGCGACGACCTTTCTGCCTGCTCGTTCTCCCGGGCAGCGGGCGCCGCCGAGAGCGGTGCGCCAGCGCTTCTCGAGGCCGCCCGACGTGTCCCAGCCGTCAAGGTCGTCGACATGACCGACACGATCTGCAACGACACCACATGTCCGCCGGTGATCGGCAACGTGCTGGTCTATCGCCAGGGGTCCCACCTGACGAACCGGTACGTGATGTCCACCCGAGCGATCCTCCAACGGCGGCTCGAGCAGGCGATCACCCCATAAAACGGCCGAAACCGACTCCGTTGACCAGAGCCGGTTCCCCCTGAGCGAGGACGACTCGCTCGTGGTGTTTACAGAGCTACCCGCTCAGGCGGGCTGCATCTCCTGCATCGAGGAGTCGAGGTCGGCGGTGTGTGCCGCGACCAGCGCGTCGTTCTCCGTCTTCAGAGAGAGAACCAGATCCTCAAGCTCACGCACACGCGCACGCAGCCGAGCATTCTCGGCGGTGAGATGTGCGGGAGTCCGCAGGTCGCTGCTCATGTAGCCGATCAGCGCCTTCGCCATGAATACGTTCCTTCGCTGGAATCATAGAAGTTCCCGAACTATCGGGCCGTCTACAAGGGTGGCACCCCTAGGTGCCTTGCGTCAATGCCGCGTACCGGCAGAGACACGAGCCAGGACCTTTGCCAGGTCTTGGTCACGCTCATGACCGGCAGCCTTGGCCTCGGAGCCTTCACGGTTGTACTTCCAACTGGTGGCTACGGCGCGGAAGTGCCGGTAGCTGACCGTGTCGAGATGCTTGGGCTGCGCCTCGAACACCGAGTGGACACCGAACCAGGCGGCGTCGGGCACCTTGGAGGGAACTACGGTCCACTTGGTGGGGCACGCGGGGGCGTCCGCCTCCCGGAACGGATAGTTCGAATAGACGAGACCGTCGTGTTCCTCACGGGCACCCGCGATCCACACGCCCCCGTACTCGACAGCGCCGTGCTCGTCAGCCAGCTCGTAGATCGATCGCTCGGAAACGACCAGCTCATCGACGTCGGCATTGATCACGCCAGCAGCCAGGCCGAGGTACTTCTGCCGGGCATGCTCGAAGCCACCGGACTGGCAGAAGTCCGAGTCCCAGTACATCCCCGAGCCACCCTGCGGGCCGTACTTGAAGGGCCAGTCGACCACGACGGCGATCTCGATCCCCTCGATGCCGGTCAGTGCCTCACGCACGGCCTCGGGACCGTAGGCCGACCCGTTGTCGTAGACGAGGACGGCATCGGTGCCGTGCACCTGGGCGTAGTAGGTCGCCCAGTCACGGATCCAGGACGGATCGTTGTCCTTGGACATGGTCATCAGCACTCGGCGGCCGCGAAAGAGGCCCAGGTCCGAGTGGCCGACCGCGGTGACCTCGAGGCCAGCGGCTCGTACCGCGTCGACCTGGGTGAGATCTACGCGCGCTCGAAGGACCTTCTTGAAGTCACGTACGACACTGCCGCTTGGGACATCGAGCTCCAGGTTCAGCAGAGGAGGTCCGACGAGAACGACATCCCCGTGATCCGCGAAGACGTCGTAGAAGACGGTGGTGTCGTCGAACTTCTCGAGATAGTCGGCCTGGCGCATGTGCTCGGGCCGTGGGGGCGTCCGTTTCACCGGCGCGTCAGCAGCAAGCACAAGAGGGGCGACGCGATCGATGCGCACGATCGGCTCTGGCGTGGGGATCGGGGTGGGCTCGACAGCGGGCCGGCCGGCGTGCAGACGGTCGATGAGGTCGGCATAGCTGCGGGAGATCCCAGCAGGTGCCAGGCGGCGGCTGAAGGCCAGTGCGGCCTGAGCGACGTCTTCGGCCTCGAACCAGCGGGACACGAGAATCTCGGCGATAGACGCCGCCGCGTCACTGGGGTCGAAGAAGCGAACCCACGGCTCGTGGCCGAAGTCGGCACGAAGGTGGGGCTCATCAGGGATCACGACCGGGACGCCATAGGTCGCCGCGAGATGCAGGCTGCCCGAATTGAGGACCTTCTCATAGGGAAGCACCATCACATCGGCTGCGGAGAACCAGTCGGATATCTCCTCGTCCGGAACGAAGTCGAGGTGGGACGTCACCGCGACTCCTGCGTCCGCAAGAGCATCGAGACGCGCGGTGAGATCGACACTCGTCTTTCCGGCGAGCAGCATCTCGAGGCCATCGACCGAAGCAGCCGCCAAGGCGACCGCGTCGAAGAGGCTGTTGATGCCCTTGTAGGGCCGGATCTGCCCGAGGAAGAGCACGCCGGTGGTGTCGGAGCCGGCGCCGATGGCCTCGTGCGCCTCGGTCTTGGGCAGGCTGCTGCCGTAGACCCCGGCATAGCTCGGGTGTGGGATGTGGACGACCTTCGCCGGATGAATCCGGTAGGCGTCCGCAACGACCTGGACCGTCTGGGAGTTCATCACATGAACGACATCGGCGAGGTCTGCGATGCCTTGGTGAAGACGGACGGCCGCCGCGTGGAAGGCGGTGTCATGGGGAAGCTCGTTGTGAACCGTCCAGAGGATCGGCCGGCCGTGTGACTTTGCCTCAACCAGCGCATCGAGGAGGTCGGTGACCGCCTGTTCGGCCTCCTCGACGCTGGCGCAACTCTCGGTTACGGGCGAGGGCCAGTGCAGATGGATGACTCCGCCAGCCCAGGGCCTGCGGAGATCCGTGATGAGCTCTCCGGCCCAGGTCTTCCCGGCCATCTCATAGCCGCGAGCGCGGGCCTCCAGGGTCAGGAGGTTGATGTATGGGTTGTCCTGCCACGCGGGGAAGGTCAAGACACGTTTGGCTGACGGCTCCGCGGTCGTTCCGGCCGTCGCGGTCCCCTGGTTCTTGCCGCGAGCTCCCTTCACCGGCTGGAGCATGAACTCGAGGTGGGGAGTGCGATGCACGAGAAGTCGGACCCGCCTGCCGGGAATGTCCCAGGAGTACCTGCCGGGCACTCCATTCGCTGCCACGACCTTGACGTCGCGCGGCGGTCGACCAGTGCGGGTCATCCGCATCACTGTCTGCCACGAGTCACCGAGGTAGTCCTCGTCGACCGGGATGACCGCCTGCCAGCGGATCGGCGCACCGGCCCGCTGGACACCGGCTCGAAATGCCGGCACGATCCGCTCCTTCGCACCACCCCTGGCGCGCAGTACCAACACGAGGTTCTCGAGGTCGTGATCCCCCCTCCCCAGGGAGGCCACTCCACGCAGGACCAGGCCGTCGTCGCGACCCGTGGCTGACTGGACCTCGAACTTCGCGGACTCTTCGTCGACGAGCAGGTATGTGACCGCCGACGTCGCGTCACCATCGAACGAGCGGCGGCTCCAGTGCTGGACGGCATCCGTGCCGACCGCGGCAATGAGCTTCTCGATCCGAGGCACGAGCTTGTCGCCCTCCGCCGAGGTAGCCACCGCGCCCTGGGCCAAGGGCCTGATCGCACGGCGTACGACCCAGTCGCTGATCAAGCCTCGCTCCGTCTCCACCTCCGGATCGAGCCTCTCGAGCAGGTCGAGCACCTGCACCACCCCATCGACAGTGGCCGCAAACGGTTGACGTGGCAGATCGTCAGACTCAGCCCAGCGACGCGAAGCCCCGCCGACGGCCAGGAAGGACATCAGCGCGCCGGGCTCGTCGGTCACCACGGCGCCATGCAGATCGATCAGCTCAGCCGTGAACCGTTCCAGCGCCGCCACCTGTTGGTCGTCGAGGACACGGATGGAGCGCGCCCGGCTCTCCCACTGCGTGCGCACGAAGTGACGTACGTGACGACCTGCCGTCTCGCCCGAGAGCCGCTCGCGCACCACCTTGAGCGCTGTGGCGCTCTGGTCGATCCAGTCGCCGAAGGTGGGCGCGCGAAGGTAGTCCGCGGAGATCGCGGCACCGTGGCGCCGGTGCCGGTAGACGACCTGAGGAACCACGGAGATGCGCTCTGCGGCGGTTGCGACCGTCGCCGAGAACACGAGGTCCTCGCAGTGCGCCCGATCGGGGAAGGTGACACCGCAGGCGTCGATCAGCGAACGGCGGTAGACCTTGTTCCACACCACATGGTCTTCGAGGAACTCAGGGCGGTCCTCCACATGGAACCCGGAGGCTCCGTGACGATAGAGGCTGCTCGTCTGCGTCCAGTAGGCATCCGAGCGGCCATCTTGGTAGATGTCCACGCCAGCGCCTGCCACGATGTCGGCGTCGTCGGCAACGGCGGCCGCCATCAGCGACTCCAGAGCACCTTCGACCATGACGTCGTCGGAGTCGAGAAAGAAGACGTACTCCCCCGTCGCATGCGCCAGGCCTACGTTGCGCGCCGAGCCCAGGCCGCCGTTGGCCACGACCACCACCGAGAACCGAGAGTCGCGAGCTGCGTATTCACGGGCGATCGCCTCGGAATCATCCGGGGAACCATCGATCACGATGACCGCGTCCCACGCGGCGTACTCCTGGAGGGTGATCGACTCGAGACAGGCACGCAGCCAACGCTCAACGTTGTAGACAGGAACGATCACACTCACCGTGGGGAGCGGCGAGGTGGGCTGGTGCGGGTTCATAGCGACGTGGGGGACCTTGAACTCTTGCTGTGATGTAATTGGGCGCCGCAATTGTAAGGTCAAACCGGCACACCGTTCGCAATCAGTAAAAAATCGAATCCGGAAGCATTTCTCGTGCCTCGTGTCGCGCCCCCACGCCCGAAAAACCCCACCATCTCAGTCGTCATGGCCGTACGTGATGTCGGCGACTGGATCGACGCTGCGGTCGACTCGGTGCTGACCCAGAGCCTCGACAACCTCGAGCTCATCGTCATCGACGATGGCTCGACCGATGACACGTTGAACCGGCTCGCGCACGTCGAGGATCCGCGCGTCATCCTGCGATCTGCTACCGGCAGCGGTGGCGCGGCAGCGCGCAACCAGGGGATCGCCATGGCCAGGGGCGAATACCTTGCGTTCGCCGATGGCGACGACATCGTCCCTACCCACGCCTACGAGCGCCTGGTGAGTCAGGCGCGGAGCACGGGTGCGGAGATGGTCGTGGGCAACTACATGACCTTCACCCCGAGCAAGGCGTGGACGCGGCAGACGAACCTTCCGCTCTATGGCGCGGTCCGTGTAGGCGTCACACTCGCCTCTGAACCGGACTTCATCCGAGATCGAGTCTGCTGGAACCGCGTGTTCAAGCGGGCGAGCTGGAATGCGCTCGGTCTTGCGTTTGCCGATTCGAAGCGCTCCAACGACATCCGGGTGATGACGGACGCCTACTGTGCCCTCGCCTTCGATGTCATCCCCGACGTGGTCTACGGCTATCGCAAGCGGGTCGGCCGCAGCTCGATGACGTCGCGGCGGTCAGCACCTGACGCCCTCGCCGAGCATTTGGCTCAGGAGCTCGGCTGCATCGAGGCCATTGAGGCCTACGGCGACGAGCAGGTGATCGCGAAGTACTTCGAAGGCATCCTCGGCCACGACGTGTGGCACCACATCCGACCGGTCCTTGCGGTTGGCGGCGCCACCGATCCTGCCTACGCTGCGGCGCGCGAGCTGACCGCTGCCCTGCTGAGGCATGCTCCGGAGACATCTCTCAAGGCGATCAACCAGACGGAGCGGCTGACCTACCGGCTCATCATCGCGGACAGGTGGGAAGCTGCGGCCATCGTGGCCGAGGAGAGCCCGGAGCGCCTGCGGGAGCTCCTCGAGGCCTTTGGACACGAGCAGTTCGTCACCCTGTGCCACCAGACCGCGCCCCATAACAACGCTGCCCTGGTGCGCATCACACGACGGGCCTACCTCGACGACGTCGTGACTGACGCCGACCACTCGATCGATGATGCCGACCTGGTCGTACGCCTCCGGGCCGCCAAGCGGATGCAAGAGGCCGGTATCCCGACGAAGCGTTTCAAGCCTGCCGAGCTCGCCGCGCTCTCCGAGCCGCTGGACGACGTCGCATCCGTTCGGGTCCGCATCCAGCAGATCGTTGAGGCGGCAGCGGAGGCCCCAACCGTCGAGCAGACCGCCGCCCCGAGGCGGGGCCTGCTGGCGCGTCTCGCAGGACGCTGACAGCCCCCTGGGTCCTCAGCCGCGGCGGCGGCGCTCACGCAGCTGCATGAGCTCCTTCTTCTCCTTGCTGGTGAGCGAGTCGGCGCCCTCGGCGTGGATCTTCTCGAGCAGCTCGTCCATCCGCTGGTCGTCCTTGGAGACGGTCGAGGACTCCCACGGGCCGGTGACCACGGTCGGGCCCGACTTGCGCTTCTTGGCCTTGGCGGGCTTGGCCGGCTTCGGCTGGCCTGGACTGC
>JALZDD010001028.1 GCA_030862715.1 Actinomycetota bacterium
CGGGGTAGTTGAGGTAGAGCGGCTTGACCGCTCCCACGCCGTTGCGGTTGGCCCGCATCGTGTGCGTGTAGAAGTAGGGAAGCAGCCGCTCGTGCAGGCTCAGGTACTTCCGGTTGATCGAGGTGTACGGCTCGCCGTAGCGCCACGGCTGCTTGTCGGAGGCCGCCCACCCGCTCATCAGGTAGGTCATCGGCAGGAACATCTTCCACTGCATGTCGCGGACGTACGTCTCGGCGCTGCCGCCGAAGATGCCGTCGACGTCGCCGGTGGCGAGGTGCTGGCCGGACATGGTGGAACCGGCGTACGTCGGGATCTGCCAGCGGATGTAGTCCCAGCTTCCGGACTGGTCGCCGCTCCACACCGCGGCACAGCGCTGGGTGCCGGCCCAGCCCTCGACGGTGAGGACGGTCGAGCGGTCGGTGCTGTTGGTCTCGATCCCGTCGCGGGCCTGCTCGCAGGCGTCGAGCGCGAAGCGGTAGCCCGGGCCGACCCAGGCGACGTCGGTCTTGCGGACGCGTACGCCTGCCTGGACCTCGGTCTCCTGCTCGGTCAGGTCGTCCTCGGTCCACAGGCCGAGCTCGGCGCCATGGTCGTTCAGCATGTCGCCCGTCTCTGCCAGGTCCTCGTAGCCGCAGCCGTAGCCGTCGTTGACCAGCATCCAGCCCAGCGGGAGGTCGTGCTCGGCGTAGCCCTCGGCGATCGCGGTCGAGTCGCGGAGGGTCTCGCGCTCGCCGCGGTTGGCGTTGTGGAGGTAGCAGTCGGCGTCGCCGACCTCCAGGGCGTACATCGGCACCGCGACCGGTCGGCCGGTCAGCTCCGTGTAGGCGTCGATCACCCGCCCGGCGTCACCGACGAAGTAGTAGGCGTCGAAGCGCTGCTCGTCGTGGGTGGTCGTGGTCGGCGCGCCGAAGTCGTAGCTCCCGGCCGCGAAGGTGTTGCGCAGGACCCCGTAGCCGCGGGAGGAGACGTAGAACGGCACGGCGTTCGGGTTGCCGCCGTCGTTCCAGTTGAAGTCGCGCGAGATCTTGATCGTCTCGCCGCGGTGGCTGAACCGGCCGTTCTGCATGCCGCCGCCGAAGAACTGCTCCTCGACGCCGCGCTCCAGGTGCTGCGCGGTGCTCTTCTCGTCCCAGGTCAGCGGCGAGGCTTCAGCCATCAGCACCTTCCCGTCCGGGTCGGTGAGGCGCAGGGTGATCGGCTGCTTGGTCACGGTGAGCACGGCCTTGGCGGTGCTGATGACGTACGCCGCTTCGGTCTCCTTCACCGAGGACTGCCCGCCGGGGTAGTCGCGCTTGACGACGATGTCGGCGTCGGGAGCGCCTGGCTCGGTGGGGTCGTCGTTGGCGGGGTCGGTGAACTCGCCGTTCGGGGCCAGGCGTACGCGCACCATGTCGGCGTCCTCGAAGGTCACGCGCAGCGCGGCCTCGCCGGACTCGAAGGTGTAGCTGTCGCCGTCGCGCTCGAAGCCGGTGACGTCGCCGAGCTCGCTCGCCTCGGCAGCCACAGAGCTGACCGGGCTGAGCGCGACCAGAGCGGCAGCCAGGGCCACCCCCGGGACCAACAAGCGTCGGATTGAGTGATTGAACATGATCGCCTCACGCCCTAAAGAGTCAGAATCAATCGCAAGTTGGAGGTGACTGTAACGCAGGTCACACTGCGCGGTCCACCCTCGGTCCGCCGATCAGCGCCAGCAGACGCGCCGCCTCGCCGGCCACCGCATCGCGGCCGACGCCGAGGTACTTGCGCGGGTCGACCTTCGCCTCGTCGGCGAGCGCCGCGCGGACGGCGCGGGTGAAGGTCGCGTTGAGGTGGGTGGCGATGTTGACCTTGGTCATCCCGGCGGCGATGGCCGCGACGATGCCCACGTCCGGAACCCCGGAGGAGCCGTGCAGCACGAGCGGCACGTCGACGGCATCGGCGAGCCGGGCGATGAGTTCGTTGTCCAGGCAGGCGGTACGCGTCGTCATCGCGTGCGAGGAGCCCACCGCGACCGCGAGCGCGTCGACCCCGGTTGCCTCGACGTACGCCGCGGCCTCGGCCGGCCGAGTGCGGACCCCTGGCGCGTGCACGCCGTCCTTGCCTCCCACCTCGCCGAGCTCGGACTCGACTGAGGCGCCACGCTCGTGGCACCACGTCGCGACCTTGGCGGTGGCGGCAACGTTCGAGTCGTAGTCGAGCTTCGAGGCGTCGAACATGACCGAGGGACACCCCAGCTCGACGGCCTCCTCGACGAGCTCGACCCGGGTCGCGTGGTCGAGATGTACGCAGACCGGCACCGTGGCGCTCTCCGCGATCGCGATGCTCGCCCGCAGCAACGGCGCCAGCCGGCCGCGGTAGTCGACGGTGTTCTCGGAGATCTGGAGCACCACCGGACGGCCGGCCTGCTCGGCGCCGGCGACGATCGCCTCGGCCAGCTCGAGCTGGATGACGTTCATCGCGCCCAGGCCGCGTCCGGTGCCGCGGGCGTTGTCGAGCAGCAGCGACATCGGTACCAGGGGCATGTCAGTCTTCCTCGTGGTCGATTCGGCTGACCCTGACGTCGGCCAGGAACGATGCGTACGCGTCGGCGTCGATCTCACCGGCGACCGGCCTGACGACCGCGGCGGCGCCGAGCGCTGCGGCATCGCGAAGGATCTCCGGCCAGGGCCTGCCGTTGGCCATACCTCGGGCCAACCCGGCGGCGGTCGCGTCCCCGGCGCCGGTCGGGTTCCCGGTGACCCCGGCCGGCGGGCGCACCTCCCAGCAGCTGCCGTCGGCGTACGCGATCAGTCCATGGTGGCCGCGGGTCAGCACGACCGGGCCACCGTGGCGGGCCGCGAGCTCGGCGACCGCGGCTGCGGGGTCATCGAGGGGCCGACCCAGCAGGCGCGCGGCCTCGTCCTCGTTGGGAGTCAGGACGGCGCCGGTGCCGACCGCGGCGGCCAGTGCGGCATCGTCGAGATCGAGGAGCACCGGTACGCCGGCGGCTGCCGCGAGCCGCGCGATCCGCGCCGGGAGGTCGGCGGGCACGCCTGGCGCGAGGCTGCCGGAGACGACGACCGCCGCCGCGTCGGCGATCCCGTCGGCGAGCAGGTCGAGAAGCCTCTGGTCGGCTCCGGGGGCCGCCTGCCGGCCCGGTTCCCACAGCGAGGTCGTCGAGTCGGCGACGA
>JALZDD010000378.1 GCA_030862715.1 Actinomycetota bacterium
GATCTCGTCGCCCGGGTGCTGCTGGAGCCGGGTGACGTCGTCGCCGTCGAGGACCCTGGCTACCCGTCCGCGCTCGACCTCTTCGCCTCCCACGGCGCCCGAGTCGTGCCGGTCCCGGTCGACGAGGAAGGGCTGGTCGTCGAGGAGATCCCGGAGCAGGCCCGGCTCGTCTACACGACCCCGAGCCACCAGTTCCCGCTCGGCGTACGCCTCTCCCTCCCACGCCGCCGAGCCCTGCTCGCCTTCGCGAACACGCACGACGCGGGCATCGTCGAGGACGACTACGACAGCGAGTTCCGCTTCACCGAGCGGCCCCTGGAACCGCTGCACGCCATGGACGATCAGGGCCGGGTGATCTATGTCGGCACCTTCTCCAAGTCGCTGCTGCCGAGCCTGCGCACCGGCTATCTGGTCGCCCCCGGCTCGCTGGTCGACAGCCTCCTGGCCGCCAAGCAGCTCGGCGACGGCTTCGGCCCCGTCCAGCCCCAGGCCGCCCTGGCCCGCTTCCTCGAGGAGGGCCTCCTCGCCCGTCATGTGCGCAAGGCGTCCAAGACGTACGCCGAGCGCCGCTCGCTCCTCCTCGAGGCCCTCTCCACGTGGCCGGTCGAGGTGCTCCCGTCGGCTGCCGGGCTGCACCTGTCCGCCTACGCGGAGCTCCCCGCCGACCTGCCCGAACGCGCCGCGGCCGAGGGGCTGGCGCTGGACACGATCGCCGCTCATCGGCTTCTCCCCGGCCGCGACGGGCTCTTCCTAGGCTATGGAGCCGTCCGCACAGAGAGCCTCCCGCGCGGGCTCGAGCTCCTGGCCGGCCTCGCGGGCTGGGCGTGATCGATCTCGGCGTGACGTGGCCAGCGACCAGGCCAGGCCGGCGCCGCCACAGATCAGAGGGCCGAGCAGGTGCGCACCGGTGAGCCCCAGCAGGATCAGCGCCGCGACCAGCGAGCAGACCGCGGCCCACCACGACCGTCCTCCCCGCGGCAGCAGCCGCAGCGCGGCCGCCGCGCCCACGACGTAGAGCAGCGAGAACGTACCCGAGGCCATCAGCAGCGCCGCGTCCGTCGAGGTACCGGCGACCCAGGTCACCGCGAGGGTGCCGAGCGCGACGGCACAGATCGCGAGCAGTGAGCGACGGGGGATCTCGGACGCCGGCGCGGCGAGGACCCGCGGCAGCCCGCCCTCGCGAGCCAGCGAGGCCCCGAGCCGAGAGCCGCCGGCGAAGTAGGCGTTGATCGCCCCGACGGTCAGCAGCACGGCGACCACGGCCGTGACCGGTCGCGCGGGCTCGCCGAAGCCGAGCACGAGCAGGTCCGCCAGGGGTGCGGCACCGGAGGTGGACTCGAGCGCCGCGACCGTCGCGAACGCGATCCCGAGGTAGAGCACCGTGACGACCACCAGCGCGATGACCGTCGCCAGGCGGATGTCGCGCGCCGGGTCACGATAGTCGGCCGAGAGCGAGGAGAGGATCTCCCACCCCGCGAACGCCCACACCAGCATCGCCGCCGCGGTGCCGACCGAACCCCACCCGTGCGGCGCGAACGGCGTCAGCCGCTCCAGCTCGGCGTGCGGCAGCGCCACCACGACAGCCACCGCGAGCAGCACTGCGATCGCCCCGGCGATCGCCAGCTGCGCACCCCCGGACACCTTGATCCCGAACCAGTTCATCGCGGTGACCAGCACGATGATCGCCGCCGTCGCCGCCAGCGACATGCTCTGTCCGCCGCTGAAGGCGTCGGCGACGTACGCCCCACCGAACCCCGCCGCGACCGGCGCCCCCACGCCGATCGTCAGGTAGAACGCCCAGCCGACCATCGTCGCGACGTGCTGGTTGAAGGCCAGTCGTGCGTACGTCGCCACCCCGCCGCCGTCGGGATGCCGCGCGCCGAGCGCGGCGAAGGTCGCCGCCAGCGGCACCGAGAGCACGATCAGCGCCAGCCAGGCCACGAGCGAGGCCGGTCCGGCCTCGCTCGCCGCCAGCGCGGGCAGGGAGATGACACCGGTGCCGAGCACCGCACCGAGGGTGAGGGCCGCGCCCTGGGGCACGGAGAGTCCGTCGTTCTTCACGAGCCTGACGCTAGGCAGCGCGGAGCCCTCCGCGCCCGGCCAATCAGGCCCCCGTCTCCTGGGCCAATCGACCCCTCAACGTACGTTGCGCCGCACCCGCTTCTCGTACGCCGCCCGCGCCGCCGGGTCGACGCCCGCGAGCAGCTGCGAGGCGTTGGTGGCACGGTCGACGAAGTCCTGGAACCGGCGCGGCATCGCCTGGGTGACCTTGGTCAGAGCCTGGGTCCAGCTGGGCACCCAGACCTCGGGCCGCGGCTCGCGGATGACCGACTCGATCGCGGCGGCGACGTCCTCGGGAGTGACCGGCTTCATCCCCTTCGCCGGCGGCACGCCGTCGGCGAGCTCGGTCTGCACCACCGCCGGCAGGATGAGCGAGACGTCGACCCCTGACGGTGCCAGCTCCATCCGCAGCGCCTCCGAGAAGCCGACCACGGCGAACTTCGACGCCGAGTAGGTCGCCGCGTCCGGCACCGGCACCCGCCCTACGGCCGAGGCGACGTTGACGATGTGACCCTGACCTCGATCGACCATCGCCGGCGCGACCGCCTTGATCCCGTTGATCGGGCCGTGCACGTTGACCTCGAAGATAGCCCGGGTGAGCGCGTCCTCCTCCTTCAGGACCGACCCGAGCGGCATGATCCCGGCGTTGTTGACCAGCACGTCCCACGGCCCCAGGTCGGCGACCGACTCGAGGAACGTACGCCAGGAGGCGGGGTCGGTGACGTCGAGATGAGCGGCCACGACCCGCGGCCCGAGCTCGGCGGTCAGATCCTCGAGCAGATCCGGGTCCAGGTCGCCGACGGCGACCGTCGCCCCGGCGCGGGCCAGCCGCTCGACCGTGGCGCGACCGATGCCACGAGCGCCTCCGGTGACGATGACGGCGGTTCCCTCGATCTGGCGTGTCATGACTCTCCTTCGGTGGTGCGGACCATGCTGCGTACGGCTTTCCTGTCGGTCTTGCCCACGCTGGTGACGGGGACGGCGTCGAGGATCAGCACCTCGCGGGGGTACTTGTGCGGCGCGAGCCGCGTCTTGACGAAGCCGATCAGCTCCTCGGGGGTGGTGCGGGCGCCGGGATGGAGCGCGACGGCCGCGACCACCTCCTCGCCGCGCTGAGCGTCCGGGCGCCCGACCACCGCGGCGGCGGTGACGGCCTCGTGGGCGAGGAGCGCGTCCTCGACGTCGCGGGGGAAGACATTGAACCCGCCCCGGATGATCAGGTCCTTGATCCGGTCGTCGACGTAGAGGTAGCCGTCGGCGTCGAAGTGGCCGATGTCGCCGGTGTGCAGCCAGCCGTCGACGACGGTGGCCGCGGTCTGCGCCGGGTCGTTCCAGTAGCCCTGCATCACCCCGGGACCACGCACCCAGATCTCGCCCTCCTCGCCGGTCGGCGCCGGCTCGCCGGACGGCCCGGCGATGATCACCTCGGCGTGGGAGAGCGGCTTGCCGACGCTGCCGGGCCGCGACTCCTCGACGGTCGAGGCGGCGATGACCGCGCTCGACTCGGTGCAGCCGTAGCCCTCCAGGATGGTCACGCCGAAGGCCTCCTCGGCCTTCTCCCGCAGCGCCGGCAGCAGCGGCGCGCCGCCGCTGCCGAAGGAGCGCAGCGAGCTCAGGTCGTAGTCCTGGTAGGGCTGGTCGAGCAGCATCTGCAGCATCGACGGGACCACCGTGCTCGACTCGATCCGGTGCTCCTGGGCGAGCTCGAGCCACCCCTTGGCGTCGAACCATCGCTGAAGCACCGAGCTCTGCGGACGTGAGGAGTGCATGCCGCTGATGACCACGATCAGGCCGTACGCATGGGAGAGCGGCAGCGGCAGCAGCCATCGTGTCGTGCCCTGGCTCTCCCCGACCCGGTGGAGGGCGTGCCCGGACTCCCACAGCCCGCGGTGGCTGAGCATCACGCCCTTGGCCCGTCCGGTGGTTCCGCCGGTGTAGAGCAGCGCCACGAGCTCGTCGTCGCCGCGAGGGGCGATGTCGATCGGCTCGGCGCTCTCCAGGCTCTCGTACGCCACAGCATCCGTCCCCTCGGGGACGTCTCCGGCCACGATGACGGTGAGCTCGAGACCCTCGGCGGCAGCCTGCACCAGCGGCAGCAGCTCGGGCGTGACGATCGCCGCCCTGGCCCCGGAGTCCTCCAGGATGTGACGCAGCTCGGGCGGGGTCTGCAGGAAGATCACCGGGGTCACCACCGCGCCGAGGCGCCACAGGGCACGGTAGCTGACGAAGACCTCGGGGGTGTTCATGGTGAGCACCACGACCCGGTCGCCAGGCTCGATCCCGAGCCCGCGCAGGCCGCCGGCGACCCGCGCGGACCGGTCGGCGATCTCCTTGGACGAGTGCCAGGTGCCCTCGAAGAAGACCATCGGGTAGTCGCCGTGACGGGCGTAGGACTCTTCGGCCAGCACTGCGAGATTGTGCTCGCCCGGCGCGTTCATCGGGCACCCAGCTTCCGCAGCGCCTTGAGCTGTCCGTTGCCGAGCTGCACGAACTTCTCGACCGTCTGGCCCTTGAACGGCCCGATCGGGCCCATCCGGGAGGCCGCGAGGGTCTGGGCGTCGGTGAACTTCCGGATCCCGTCCGCGCCGTGGCGCCGACCGAGCCCGCTCGATCCCATGCCACCCATCCCGGCCTCGATGCTCCCGGCCGCCAGGGCGGCGCCGTCGTTGATGTTCACCGCGCCCGCGCGGATGCGGCGAGCGATCATGTCGGCCTCGCGTACGTTCTTGCTGAACACGCTCGCGGAGAGCCCGGCCTCGCCCTGGTTGGCGATCCGAACCGCGTCTTCGTCGCTGTCGGCGCGGTAGAGCGCGAGGACCGGGCCGAAGGTCTCGCCCAGGCACAGGTCCATCTCGTCGGTCACGCCCTCCAGGACGGTCGGGGCGAAGGCGTACGGACCGACCTCGGCTAGCGGCTCGCCACCGGCCAGCACCGTCGCGCCCTTCGCGACCGCGTCTGCGACGTGGGCGGTGACCTTGTCGAGCTGCGCCTGCGAGGCCAGCGACCCGACATCGGCCGAGTAGTCGAAGGTCTGCCCGACGACCTGGCCCTCCGTCTCGGCGACCAGCGCCTGGCGGAAGGCGTCGTAGACGTCCTCGTGCACCACTACCCGCTCGATGTGGACGCACATCTGGCCGGTGTTGGCGAAGGCCGCCATCACCGTGCCGCGAGCGGCCTGGGCGAGGTCGGCGTCGCGGCGGACGATGAGCGGGTTCTTCCCGCCGAGCTCGAGCGAGGCGCCGATCAGCCGGCCGGCGGCGCGCTGGGCCACGATCCGCCCGGTGGCCGTCGAGCCGGTGAAGGCGATGTAGTCGACGTTGTCGATGACCGCCTCACCGGTGGCCGCGCCCGGTCCGGTGACGACCTGCCAGACGTGCTCCGGCAGCCCCGCCTCGGCCATCAGCGCCCTCGCCCACAGCAGCGTCAACGGCGCCTGCGGATCGGCCTTGCTGATCACCGCCGCCCCGGCGAGCAAGGCCGGGATGGCGTCGCCGACCCCGAGATAGAGCGGATAGTTCCACGGCGAGATGATCCCGACGACCTTCTTCGGCACCCGCACCTCCTTCACGGAGGTGATGCCGGGGATGGCCCCGCGGACCCGCTTGTCGGCCAGGTACGCCGGGCCGCGCCGGGCGTAGTGACGGGCGATGGTGCCGACCTGGAGGATCTCCTGCCAGGTGTGGAAGCGGGCCTTGCCCATCTCCCACTGGATCAGGTCGAGCACCTCGTCCTGCCGCTCGACCAGCAGGTCGTGGAAGCGGAGCATGACCTCGGCGCGGTCCTGGAAGGCCAGCGTGGCCCAGTCGGGCTGGGCCGCACGCGCCGCTGCCGCTGCGTCGGCGACGTCCGCGGCGGTCACCGACGGCACCGGGGCGGTCGGCCGGGCGTCATACGGCGCGGTCGCGGTCAGCGTGCCGTCACCTCCGGAGACCGCGCAGGCCACCCATCGGGTCCAGGAAGCGAGCCGTGCCTCGTCGATCCAGCCGGGACGTACGCTCGCGGCCTCCGTTGTCTTCGTGGTCATCGATCTCCTCAGATCCGGGTCAGATGGATGGGGTTGCCGTCCTTCGGGAACGGCAGCGAGCTGTTGTCCAGGGGCGCGCGGTAGCCGGGGGAGACGCTCCACCGGTAGTCGCGCAGCAGCCGGTGCAGGATCGACTTGACCTCCAGGCCGGCGAAGTAGAGGCCGATGCACTTGTGCACCCCGCCGCCGAACGGCTCCCACGCCATCCGGTGGCTCTTGTCCTCGCGCCGGTGCGGCGCGAAGCGCTCGGGGTCGAAGACGCTCGG
>JALZDD010001035.1 GCA_030862715.1 Actinomycetota bacterium
TGACGACGCGGGTCTCGCCAGCAACCGGCGTCACAGCACCGGCGAGCAGGTCGAGCAGGGTCGATTTGCCAGCACCGTTGTCACCGATGACGGCGAGCCGATCGGAAGCACCCACAGCGAGGTTGACACGGTCGAGGACGATCCGCTCGGCGAAGCGGACGGTCGCCGAGCGCAGCTCACAGACACGGTGGCTGCGTACGGCTGAGGGAGAGAAAGCAGACGGGAACAAGAGGACTCCTCTTGGCGACGGGTCGGAACACGGACCTCGAGCGCGCCGGGTCGGACGGCGCGGTCGCTCAGGACCCACTGCGGAGAAGACTCGACGCAGCGTCCCGATCTATCGCTTCAGAGTACCCATCGCGACACACGCTATCAGCCGCTCATCGGGGCCCGCGACTGGTTTTTACGGCAGCACGTCCAAAGCGTTCGACAGCCGATCACGGCCATGCCAGCGTTCGCTCCATGCACGTCAGAACCGGGTCGATCAGCGACCTCCCAGCAGCGATGAGCCTCCTCGACGCCGCCGTCGCCTGGCTCGCCTCGCAGGGCCGCACCGGGCAGTGGGGCGAGGCGCCGTTCTCGTCCGTCGAGGCTCGGGTGGAGCAGGTCCGGACGATGCTCGCCGAGCGCATCGCCCGCATCGCCGAGGAGGATGGACAGGTGGTCGGGCTCTGCGTCCTGGCCGACGAACCACTGCCGTACGTCGATCCCGCGCCGGTCCCCGAGCTCTATCTGCAGCTGCTCGTCACCGACCGTGCCCGAAGCGGTTCCGGCATCGGCCGGACGCTGGTCGACGACGCCGTCGAGATCGCCCGGCAGCGAGGTGTCGCGCAGATCAGGCTCGACTGCTACGCCGGGGACGACCAGGCGCTCGTCCGGACCTACGAAGGATTCGGGTTCGCACTGGAGCGACGGTTCACAGTCGACACCGGGCAACCCGACCCCTGGCCCGGCGCGGTCCTCCGGATGCAGGTCTGAGGGCGCTGACCCTGACAGGGAGCCTTGACAAACGGCGCTTGATTCACTCGACCCGCCGGTAGTCGTAGCTCTCCTTGATGTGTACCTGCCAGTCGGTCCACGGGTGCGCAGAGGTGGTGAGGCCCTCGAAGACCTCTGGCGGCACGTCCAGGTAGTCGTAGAGCCCTCCGTGGCGGAACCGAAGTCGGAGCGTACGCGTCACCGGTTCGTAACCGGCAGACTCGAGCGTCTTCGACCGGTACAGACGGGTCAGCTCCATGCCTTCCGTGTCTACCACGCTTTCCACTCGAGGACGCCGGCATCGGCACCCTCGACAAGGCCCGGCGACTGTTGAGGTCGCCGGGCCTTGTCACGCCTTCGGGGTGGTTCAGGCGAGCCGCTCCAGGAGCGCCTTCGCGGTCGAGACGCTGGACTGCGGGTTCTGTCCGGTGATCAGGGTGCCGTCGACGATCACGGTGTCGCTCCACGGGTCGCCGGTCTCGACGACCCCGCCGGCCGTACGCATCCGCTGCTCGACAGAGAAGGGGATGCTGTCGCCGTAGCCGCCCTGCTGCTCCTCGGTGTCGGTGAACCCGGTCATCCGGCGCCCGCGGAAGAGCCAGCCATCCTCGCCGGTGGCGGCGAGGAGGCCGGCGACACCGTGGCAGAGTGCGACGACCGGGCGGCCGGCGGAGTCGGTGGCGGTCAGGAGCGCGGCGAGCGCGGGGTCCTCGACGAGGTCCGACATCGGGGCGTGCCCGCCGGGGATGTAGACGGCGTCGTACGCCGCCGGGTCGACCTCGGCGAGATCGAGCGGGTGGGCGAGCTCCTTCTCGAGGGTCGCCAGGTAGGCGCGGAAGCGCTCGGCGTCCTCGGGCTGGACGCCGCCCTGCTCGCTGAGCGAGAGCGCGTCGACTGTCGGCGCCCGGCCGCCCGGGGTGGCGATGTCGATCTCGACACCGGCTCCGGCGAGCGTCTCGTGGGATGCGGCGACCTCCTCGGCCCAGAAGCCGGTCGGGTGCTCGGTGCCGTCGGCGAGGACGAGGGTGTCGGCCGCCGAGACGACCATCAGTACGCGTGTCATGAGTTCTTCCTTCTTGTGCGGTTCGGTGATGACGTAACGACGACCATCGCCCACTTCACTCCCGAACCCACTCGTGCGGTCATAATGATTTCTATGACCTCGCTCGACCTCTGGGAAGCGTTCGCGCACGCCTACCGGGAACGCTCGATCAGCGGCGCGGCCCGTCGCCTCGATCTCTCCCAGCCCGCGGTGACCGCCCGGATCCGCAAGCTCGAGCACGATCTCGGCGCGACCCTGTTCGAACGCTCGCGCACCGGCCTGGTGCCCACCGAGCGTGCCGAAGCGCTCGCCGTCCGGATCACGCCGCTGGTCGACCAGCTCCGCGGCGCCGTCGGCACCGAGCCCGCGATCGGCCCAGCGAGCATCCGGATCGGCGGCGCGGCCGACGTGATGGCCACCCGGATCGTGCCGGCCCTCGCCCCGCTCGTACGCGACGGCCTCGACGTCTCGGTGACGACCGGCCTGGCGCGGGACCTCCTCGACGACCTGGCCGAGGAGCGGCTCGACCTCGTCGTCTCCTCCGTACGCCCCGGCGACGAGCGGCTACGGTCGACCGTGCTGGTCGACGAGGAGTTCCTCCTGGTCGCGGCGCCGGCGGTCGCGGCACAGGTCGATGCGGCCGAACTGGAGCAGGACCCGGTGCGCGCGCTCGCCGCCGTGCCGCTGGCGGCCTACTCCCCCGACCTCCCGATCATCCGGCGCTACTGGCTCACCGAGTTCGACGAGCGCCCCACCAACCGCACCGCGCTCGTCCTGCCCGACCTGCGCGGCATCCTCCGCGCCGTCGTCGCCGGCGTCGGGGCCTCGGTGCTGCCCCGCTACCTGGTCGACGGAGCCCTCGCCGACGGCACGGTCGTACGCCTCCACGAGCCCAAGCTCGGGCCGCTCAACACCCTCTGGCTCGTCACCGGCCCCGGCGCGCCGCCGGCCGCCGGGCACGTCTGCCGACACCTGAGCGCCGAAGCCGCCGGATGGGCGAGCACCTGACGTCCGACTTGGTCCTCGATTCCGGGGATCGCATGCAAGACTTCCTCGCATGTCAGCCAGGTCCGAATCCAGAGCCGGGAGCCGCCCGACCCGTCGGTCCTTGTCCGACGGGGTCCACGAGATCCTGCTCGCGCGGCTGGTCGAGGGCAGCGTGGAGCCCGGGTCACCGCTGAACATCGACGCGCTGTCTCGCGACCTCGAGGTGTCACCGACGCCGATTCGCGAGGCACTGGCCCGACTGGAGTCGACGGGCCTCGTCGAGCGCACGGCGCTGCGGGGCTACCGCGCCGCGCCGCTGTTCACCGAGCGCGAGCTCGCGGACCTTATGGACGCGCGGGCAGTCATCGAGCCAGTGCTCGCGGAGCGAGCGGCGGCTCGAGTCACCTCGGGCCTCGTCGACGAGCTGCTCACCAGTATCGAAGGCCTGCGCGCCGCACCGCACGGCCCGTCGTTCGCGGAGTTCCGCGTCGCCTGGCGACGAGACGAAGAGTTCCACGAGCTCATCGCTCAGGCCTCGGACAACGCGTTCCTGCTGCGTGCCTACCACGCCCTCGGCGGCCAGGTGCAGCGCTTCCGGCTCTTCGGCGGACTCGGCGTGACCGATGCGCACCA
Organism: Actinomycetota bacterium; assembly: GCA_030862715.1. Next base: position 3,641 of record JALZDD010001035.1, read on the forward strand.
CGCGGTCACGGAGCACACTGCCATCGTGGACGCGATCGCGGCTGGTGACGAGCAGGGCGCCCGGCTCGCCATGACGGCACACATCACGGGCGTACGAGAGCGGGCCGTCAGCGACCGAGCGGCCATCGCCGACTCCTGAGCCCTGGTCGCAGCGCTGGAGCTGGGCGACAAAGTTGGGACAACTACTTGACGAGTGCCCCGATTCAGGATCCTATAGGAAACAGGATTCTCCGTGACGGTCGTCACCGACCGCCTACTCCAGCAACAGGAGCATCGCCATGCACTCTCACCACCGCCTCGGCAGCGTCGCCGTCGCCACCATCGCAATCCTCACCCTCGCGACCGGGTGTTCCGAGGCGGGTGGCGCCTCGGGCTCCTTCCAGCCTCGTGGCAACGTCACTATGGTCGTTCCCTTCGAAGCAGGCGGCGGTAGCGACGCGTCAGGCCGCGCAATCGCCGCCGGGCTCGAGAAAGTCGGCGACGGCTTCAGCACTTCGGTGGAGAACCGGGTCGGGGGCTCCGGCGCGGTCGGCTACTCCGACTTCCTCGGCCGCAACGGCGAGGAGAACACGCTGCTCGCCTCCGAGACCGCGATGCTGGCGCTGCCGCTGACGCAGGACGTCGAGTTCGACTACACCGACTTCACCCCGATCATGAAGCTCGGCGACGACTACACCCTCGTGGTCGTGCCTGCGGAATCGCCGTACAAGACATGCAGCGACGTGGTCGCCGCAGCCCGCAGCGGGCGTGTCGTGGCCGCGGTCTCTGGGGCGACCAGCCTCGACGAGATCGTCTTCTCCCTCATCGAGGACGACCAGGGCGTCGAGTTCGACCGGGTGCCGTTCGAGTCGGGCAGCGAGGTCATCTCGGGCATGCTCGGCGGCGACGTTGACGTGGCCTCCCTCAACCCTGGCGAGGTGGTCGGCCAGATCAAGTCGGGCGACCTCAAGCCGCTGTGCGCCGCCTCCGATGAGCGCTATGACACGCCTGATCTCGCCGACGTACCCACCGCGAAGGAGCAGGGCATCGACGTCTCCTTCGCCCAGTTCCGCGGCTTCATCGCACCCGGCGGCATCAGCCCCGAGGCGAAGAAGTACTGGATCGAGGTGGCCAAGAAGTTCGCCGAGACTCCGGAGTACCAGAAGTACATCGACGACAACCTCATGCAGGACGGCACGCTCTACGGCGACGACTTCACCGCCTACCTGGAGAAGAACAATGCCGACCTCGAGAAGGCACTGCGGTGAGTGCGATGATCCTGAACCGCGTACGCGGCGCGGTGCTCGCCGAGCTGGTCGTCGTCGTCCTCGGGGCAGTGGCGGTGACCATCGCGTTCGGCTACGGCCTGACCGTCGAGGGCGAGATCGGACCCGGTTTCCTGCCGGTCATGGCGGGCGGCGTGATGGCGCTGGCCGCGGGCTTCGACGCCGTCCGCAACCTGGGCCGGCCGACGACCGAGGACGACACGGTCGAGAAGACAGTCGACCCAGACGTCGACATCCACGGTCGCGACGCCGCCACGCGCCGCCGCCAGCTGTGGATGGTCATCGGTCTGGTCGTGGCCACGGTCGCGCTGGTCGGCGCCCTCGGCTTCCTGCTCGCCTTCGCACTGCTGGTGGTCGCGTGCGCTGTGCTGGTCGAGCACCGCCGGCTGATCCCCTCGCTCGTGACCGCTGCCCTGGTCGCGGCCGGTGTCTGGCTGGTCTTCGTCCTCGGCCTCGGCATTCCCCTCCCAACCGGCTTCTTTGCAGTCAGGTAGGTGCGACATGGACAACCTTCTGCTGGGCTTGGAGACCGCTCTCTCCGTCGAGAACATCCTGTGGTGCTTCGTCGGCGTCCTGCTCGGCACCATCATCGGGCTGATGCCCGGCCTCGGCTCGTCCACCGGTGTGGCGATCCTGATCCCGCTGACCCTGGGAATGGAGCCGGTCACCGCGCTGATCATGCTCGCCGGGATCTACTACGGCGCCCAGTACGGCGGCACCATCACCTCGGTGCTCATCTCCACTCCGGGTGAGGCAGCCTCGGTGGTGACCGCCATCGACGGCTATCAGATGGCCCGCAACGGCCGCGCCGGCGCCGCCCTCGCGATCTCGGCGATCGGCTCGTTCGTCGCCGCGGTGTTCTCGCTGGCACTGCTCATGCTGCTGGCCCCGCCCTTTGCGAAGCTGGCGCTGAACTTCGGTCCACCGGAGAACCTCGCGATCATGCTCTTCGGGCTGATGATGATCATCAGCTTCTCCGAAGGGTCTCTCACACGTGGTGTGGCGATGGCCGGCGCGGGCCTGCTGATCTCCACGGTCGGAGTCGCCACCGGGTTCTCCGAGGCCCGCTTCACCTTCGGCAGCGTCAGCCTGCTCAGCGGCATCCCGTTCGTCGAGGTGATGATCGGCTTGTTCGCGGTCGGCGAGGTGCTCTACCAGATCCGGGTCGGCGCGGCCGCCCCGATCCGCGCGCGGTTCCGGGACCTCGTCATCACCCGCGCGGAGCTGGCCCGCAGCAGGGGAGCGGTGCTGCGCGGGAGCGGCCTCGGGTTCCTGCTCGGGTGCCTTCCCGGGGCCGGGTCGACGCTCGCGTCGTTCCTCGCCTACGGCGTCGAGAAACGCGTCTCGAAGCATCGCGACGAGTTCGGCCACGGCGCCATCGAGGGCGTCGCCGCACCGGAGAGCGCCAACAACGCCGCGGCGAATGCCAACTTCGTGCCGACCCTCGCACTGGGCATCCCCGGCGGCGCCACGACCGCGGTGCTGCTCGGCGCGTTCACCGTCTACGGGATCCAGCCGGGGCCGCTGCTGTTCGACAACCAGCCCGCGCTGGTGTGGGGGCTGCTCGCCTCGTTCTTCATCGGCAACGTCCTGCTGCTGGTGCTGAACCTGCCGCTGGCGCCGCTCTTCGCGCAGATGCTGCGTATCC
>JALZDD010000084.1 GCA_030862715.1 Actinomycetota bacterium
CCCGGACCACGAACGACGTCCAGCAGGTCCAGATGCTCGCCGTGCTCACCTGCACGCTCGCGGTGATGGTGCCGATGATGATGGTCGGCGGCGTCGCGATGGCGATCCGCGTGGACGCCGGGCTCTCGTGGCTGCTCGCGGTCGTCATCCCCGTGCTGCTCATCTCCATGACCGTGGTCGTACGCGGCATGGTCCCCAACTTCCGCAAGGTGCAGGAGCGCATCGACGCGGTCAACCGCATCCTGCGCGAGCAGATCACCGGCATCCGGGTGATCCGCGCGTTCGTACGCGAGCGTCAGGAGACCGAGCGCTTCGCGAAGGCCAACGACGACCTCACCGACGTCGCCCTGCGCGCCGGGCGCTGGATGTCGACGATGTTCCCGCTGATGATGCTGGTCATCAACGTCGCCAGCGTCGCGGTGATCTGGTTCGGCGGCATCCGGGTCGACAACGGGTTGATGCAGGTCGGTCCGCTGACCGCGTTCCTGCAGTACCTGATGCAGATCCTGATGTCGATCATGATGGGCACCTTCATGCTCATGCAGGTGCCGCGCGCCGCCGTTTGTGCCGACCGCATCGCCGAGGTCCTCGACACCGAGACGAGCGTGACCCCGCCGACGGCCGGGGCCACCGAGATCACCCGGCACGGCTACGTCGACCTGACCGGAGCCGGGTTCACCTACCCCGGCGCGGACCACCCCGTCCTCCACGACCTCACCTTCGAGGCCCGCCCCGGGCAGACCGTCGCGATCATCGGCTCCACCGGCGCCGGCAAGACGACCCTCCTGGGCCTCATCCCGCGGCTCTTCGACGCGACGGCCGGTGTCGTTCGCGTGGGTGGGATCGACGTACGCGACCTCGACCCGGCCACCCTGCGCAGCTCTCTCGGGCTGGTCCCGCAGAAGGCGTTCCTCTTCACCGGCACCGTCCGCTCCAACCTGCTCCACGGCAAGCCGGACGCCACCGACGAGGAGCTCTGGCATGCGCTCGAGGTAGCTCAGGCGCGTGACTTCGTCGAGCGGATGGCCCCCGACGACGGCACCGGCCTCGACGCCGAGATCGACCAGGGCGGCACCAACGTCTCCGGCGGTCAGCGGCAACGTCTGGCCATCGCCCGGGCGTTGGTGAGGAGGCCCGACATCTATCTCTTCGACGACTCCTTCTCCGCGCTCGACGTCGCCACCGATGCCCGGCTCCGTGCCGCGCTCGCGCCCGAGACCCGCAACGCCACGGTCATCGTGGTCGCCCAGCGGGTCTCCACCATCCGCGACGCCGACAAGATCCTCGTGCTCGAGGACGGCGCCATCGTCGGTGAGGGCACCCACGAGGAGCTCCTCGCGGCCAACGCCACCTACCAGGAGATCGTCTCCTCCCAGCTCAGCGCAGAGGAGGCCGCGGCATGAGCGACCAGAAGGCCGTCCAGACCGATGGCCAGATGAAGAAGACCGAGCGGATCGTACGTCCCCAGGGCGGCCCCGGCCCGATGGGCGCGGGCGGCGCGGTGGGGGACAAGGCGATGAACTTCGTCCCCTCGGCCAAGCGGCTTCTGCGCCGGATGGCGCCCTACAAGGTGCATGCCTTCGCCACCATCGGCCTGGCCGCGATCAGCGTCACCCTGATGTCGCTGGGGCCGTGGCTGCTGGGCAGGGCGACCAACATCATCTTCGGCGGCGTCTTCTCCAGGGAGCTGCCGGCGGGGGTGACCCAGGAGGAGGCCGTCGAGGGTCTGCGTGCCCAGGGCGACGACAAGCTCGCCGACATGCTCTCCGGGATGGAGTACGTCACCCCGGGCCAGGGTGTCGACTTCGACGCCCTGCGCAGCGCGCTGCTCGTCGTGCTCGCCGTCTACCTCGTCGCCTCCCTGCTCTCCTTCGTGCAGGGCTGGATCCTCAACTCGGTCGTCCAGGGCACCGTGAAGGGCCTGCGCGAGGACGTCGAGAAGAAGGTCCACAGCGTTCCGCTGTCCTACTTCGACAAGCAGCCGCGAGGCGAGCTGCTCAGCCGGGTGACCAACGACATCGACAACATCAGCCAGACCCTGCAGCAGACCTTCAGCCAGGTGCTGACCGCTCTGTTCACGCTGGTCACGGTGCTGTTCATGATGTTCTGGATCAGCCCGGTGCTGGCCCTGATCGCGCTGCTCGCGGTGCCGGTCTCGCTGGTGGTGACCGGCGCGGTGATGAAGCGGTCGCAGGGTCAGTTCGTCGCCCAGTGGCGCCACACCGGCAAGCTCAACGGTCACATCGAGGAGACCTTCTCCGGTCACGACCTGGTCAAGGTCTTCGGGCGTCAGGAGGAGGTCGAGAAGACCTTCGCCGAGGAGAACGACAAGCTCTTCGCCGCGTCCTTCAAGGCACAGTTCATCAGCGGGATCCTGATGCCGCTGATGATGTTCGTCGGCAACCTGATGTTCGTGGTGGTCTGCGTGGTCGGGTCCCTCCGGGTCGCCAG
>JALZDD010000100.1 GCA_030862715.1 Actinomycetota bacterium
AGGGTGGAGAAGTAGACGACGCCGGCGAACAGGGCGTGGAACCCGACCCGGAGCGGCAGTCGGCGTTTGAAGATCGAGCGGAGGGCGAGCTTGTAGGCGTTCACCGTCGAGAGGTGGGTGCCGCCCATTCGCCGCGTACGCCACAGCAGCATGTTGTCGCCGAAGGCGTTGCCGATGGTGATGAGCAGGAGGGCGGCCCACGCCCAGAGGACCTGGTCGACCAGGACGTATGCGGTCCAGCTCACGACGCCCAGGACGGAGAGCCCGACGTGGGTGAGGACCACCGGTGAGCGGGCGCGGCCATGCCGGAACCAGCCCGTCAGCAGCAGGACTCCGACCGCTGTCTGGACGAGCCACGCCACGAGGACGACGTACGACATGGTGCGACCGTACGGGCCATCGTGGCGCGGTGGGCGAGCCGAGCCGGCGATCCCCGATTGAGGGGATACCGCCCGGATCGGGACCTCAGAACGGGGTCAGCGTCACCGCCATCTCGGAGGCGTTGTCCTCGACGTACGAGGCGAAGCCGCCGACGTCGTCGAAGGCGAACCCGTAGGCCTTCCCGTCGACCGTGTTGTCGTGCATCGCCTTGCAGTACGCATGGACCGGGTCGCCCTGGTAGAAGCCGGCGGGGTCGCCGGTGGGCTGGTCGGCGGAGGCGAGCAGCGTGGTCCGGTTGAAGCCGGCGCCGAGCACGGCGGCGACCGGACCGGTGATGCCGTCGTTGGGGGCCGCCAGCGCGCCGTCGCAGAAGAGCACGTCCCGGGTCGAGGGCCGGCTGAACGCCTTGACCCCGCCGTCGAAGACGAACTGGTCGCCGCTGACCCGGCCGGTGAAGGTGGTGTTGTTGGCCCTCACGACGAGGTCCTCGCCGGCGTACTTCGACCACACCTGGTCGATGTAGGAGTCGAAATAGGTCGCGGAGAACCGTCCCGCGTCCAGCCCGTGTCCCGGCGCGATGATGCGACGGTCGTCGACGACGAGGGAGCCGAAGTCGGGGAAGCCCGAGACGGCGGAGAAGATCTTCTCGCGGCCGCCCTCGACGAGGGTGCCGGTGGTCGGCGACTCCTCGCCGGTCAGCGCGATCGAGAGCGGGACGCTGAACATGTCGACCATGGTCGTGTTGCAGTAGATCCGGCCGCTCTTGTAGGTGAACTCGACGCAGTCGTGAAGCACGCCGTAGCTGGGGTCGGACTCCACCCACGCCGCCGGATAGGCGAGCGCGTTGCCCTCGTTGACCTTGAACTTCAGCTTCTCGCCGAGCGAGAAGTAGATCCGGCCGGACATGTCTGCGGGGATCTGGGAGAGCGTGTCGCCGCTGCCCGAGAACGGGATCGCGTAGTCGGCATAGCCGTCGGCGCCGTTGTCGGCGAGCGAGACGGGCACGAGCGTGCCCTCCGGCGTGACCCGGGACTGCTCGCCCGTCGCCAGGTTGGTGCCGACGATGTAGAAGTGGATGGAGGCGTTGTCGTACGCGCCGGTCCGGTTGACGAAGCGGAGCTGAATCGTGGCTTGGGCCCCGATCCGTTGCGGGCGCATGGCTTGCGCCGCCTGCCAGCTCGTCCCGCCGAGAAGGGGGACGGCGAAGGCGGCAGAGGTGGCGGCGAGTACAGATCGTCTGGTCAGCATGGGACCTCCCGAGTGGGGAACTGTAGGAACCCGAATTACAGTAAGGGTCCTTTACAGTAAAAGTCCATACCTTCGCTGAGCGGCGTCGGGACGGCCTCGGTTCGATCACAAATATCGATCGAGTGACCAAAACGGCCGTCCGGGGGCAGCGGATGTTTCGTCAACCTCGCTAGCCTGAATCCTTGTGAAAGTTGTCGTGCTCACCGGAGCCGGGATCTCCGCCGAGAGCGGTCTCGCGACCTTCCGGGATGCCGATGGGCTCTGGCAGGGTCACCACGTCGACAACGTGGCGACGCCCGAGGCGTTCCATCGTGATCCCGCGACGGTCCATCAGTTCTACGACGACCGCCGCCGGGAGCTCCGTGCAGTGGTGCCCAACCCCGCTCATATCGCGCTGGCCAGGCTCGAGCAGGTCCTCGGCGACGAGCTGTTGGTGGTCACCCAGAACGTCGACGACCTGCACGAACGCGCCGGCTCCCGCCGGATCGTGCACATGCACGGCGAGCTGCTCTCGGCCCTCTGTGATTCCTGCCAGGGCCGGTTCGCCTGGGACGACGACCTCGCCGACGCCCCCGCCTGCCCGGGCTGTGGCAACGACGCGCTGAGGCCCGACGTGGTGTGGTTCGGTGAGATGCCGTATGACCTCGACCTGATCGAGCGGGCGCTCACCCAGGCCGACCTCTTCGTCGCCATCGGCACCAGCGGCGCGGTCTACCCGGCCGCCGGTTTCGTACGCATGGCCGCCCTCTCCGGGGCCAAGACGCTCGAGCTCAACCTGGACCCGTCCGAGACCTCGCACCTCTTCGACGACGCCCGTCAGGGGCCGGCCGGCAAGCTGGTGCCTGAGTGGGTTGCCGACGTACAGGCCCTCGCGCGTTGACCCCTTCGTAATTTCTGTCACGATAGGCCGGTGTTTCGCCATGCCGTGCTCACGACCGCCCTCATCGTCGCGCTGACCAGCGCTCTCGCCGGCTGTGGTGACGGGGAGGGATCGCTGTCCCAGGCGCGTGACTACGCGAAGGAGCCCGGCAACCAGATCGCCGAGGATGCCCGCACCGCGATGAGCGACATCAAGACCGTGCATGTCGAGGGTGACGTGCTCGACTCGGAGAGCACCAAGATCACCGTCGATCTCGACGTCTCCGCCGACGACGCCTGCGTCGGCAAGGTCAGCATCGGCGACGGCCAGATCTCGCTGCGCTCCATCGACGGCTCGGCCTGGTATCAGGGCGACGAGGAGTTCTGGAAGGCGATCGCGCCGGCCAAGGGCGAGGGTGAGCGCATCGCCAAGAGGGTCGGAAAGAAGTGGGTCAAGCTCGAGGGCGAGCTGGCCAGCCTGCGTGCCTTCTGCAGCATCGACAGCCTCACCGCCCAGATGGTCCCGCCTGAGGCCGAAGCCCAGGCGATCGGCCCCGCGATGGCCGCCGACGGCCCCGCCGTCCGTCTCGACGTCACCCACGGCGAGACCGAGAGTCGGACGTACGTCCTGGCCTCGGAGCCCCACCGGATCGTGAAGTGGACCCAGGGCAGCTCCGGCGAGCTCACCTTCTCCGACTTCGACAAGGAGTTCCAGGTCGAGGAGCCCCCCGCCGACGAGGTCTTCGACCTCGCCGAGCTGGAGAAGTGAGAACAGCGCCGCAGTTGTTCTCACTTTTCAGGAGAAAGTGAGAACAACGCGTACGCTCTTCTCATGGCTGAGCACGGCGTGGCGTTGATTCCAGCGGCGGAGCGTGTCGTGGTGCCGTGGCGCCAGAGCGTCAAAGGCGGCACCATCGATGACCGTCGGTTGGCAGAGGTGACCGTCAGCATCCCCGCGCGCATCGCCGACGTCAGCCTGAGTGTCCCGCCCGGCGTCGCCGCCGAGTGCGATGAGGCCGTTCGAGCGATCGCGTCGCTGGACGCCACCCACGGCCCACAGCTTCGCCCGCTGGCGACGATGCTCCTGCGTGCCGAGTCGATCGCGTCGTCGAAGATCGAACACGAGATCGCCTCGGTCGAGGACTATGTCCGTGCTCTGCATGGCGCCAAGTCGAACTCATCTGCGCTCTCGATGGTCCGTGCCACCGGGGCTCTGGACCGGCTTGTCTCCGGCCCGCTCGATCTCGAGACGCTCCTGGACGCGCATCGACGACTCATGCGTGACGACCCCATCGATGGGCCGTACGCCGGGCGTTGGCGTGACATGCAGAACTGGATCGGGGGCAGTGACCACTCGCCGCGGGGCGCGATCTATGTGCCTCCGCCACCGGACCGTGTCCCCGACCTGATGGGCGATCTGGTCGACTTCGCGACCCGCGACGACATCGCGGTGATTCCGCAGGCCGCGATCGCGCACGCGCAGCTGGAGGCGATTCATCCGTTCACCGACGGTAACGGCCGCATCGGTCGGGCGCTTGCCGCGGCAGTCGTGCGTCGTCGCGGCATTTCGCGTGCGGTGACGGTTCCGGTTGCTTCCGCACTGGCGGCTCGTCGTGGTGCCTACTTCCAGGCGCTGAACGACTTCCATGCGGGCGACACCGTGCCCATCATCAGCCTCATCGCCACCGCATCGACAGTCGCCGCTGAGGAGTCGAAGGTGACGGCGTCCCGGCTGGCTGAGCTGCCGAACGACTGGCGTGAGCGGGTGAAGCCGAGCAAGGCCAGTGCGGCCGATTCGCTGTTGGACAAGCTGGCGGCGGAGCCTGTGGTCACCACCGAGGACGTCGAGGACGATCTGGGCCTCTCCGTTGCGACGACACATCGGGTCATCGACCGCCTCCGTGGTGCTGGAATCATCCGCCCGCTCACCAACCGCACCCGCAACCAGGTGTGGGGCGCTGGCGACATCCTCGATGAGCTCGCCGACCTGGACGTACGCATCGCGGCCCGCGCGCGGGAGGAATGACTCCCCAGGAATGAATGGGCAGTCGTGAGGCTTGCTAACCAATGTGTCCACTTCGATCAGGCCCACCCGCAGCTCGGTAGGACTTCGTAGCGAACGCGGGCCGATCCTGCTCGCCGTGATGGTGTCGCTCAGTCTGGTCGCGATCGACATGACGATCCTGGCGACGGCGGTGCCGAGCGTGGTGAAGGATCTCGGCGGCTTCGAGCAGTTCCCGTGGCTCTTTTCGATCTACGTGCTGGCCACCGCGGTGACCACGCCGCTGTACGCCAAGGTCGCCGACCGGCTCGGGCGCAAGCCGGTGATGATCGCCGGGGTCGTGGCGTTCCTGGTCGGGTCGCTGCTGTGCGGGCTGGCGTGGTCGCTGACCGCGCTGATCGTCTTCCGGGCGATCCAGGGCATCGGCGCCGGGGCGATCCAGCCGATGGCGATGACGATCGTCTCCGACATCTACACGCTGGAGGAGCGCGCGGTCGCGACCTCGTACGTCGCCTCGGTCTGGGCCACCGCCGCCATCGTCGGGCCGACGCTCGGCGGCCTCTTCGCCGACTACCTCGACTGGCGGCTGATCTTCCTGATCAACCTGCCGGTCGGGGCGGTTGCGCTGTGGCTGCTGCGGCACTTCCGCGAGGACCGTCGTCCGGCCGCCGACGAGCGGGCCATCGACTGGGCCGGTGCCGGACTGTTGACGGTCGGTGGGATCGCGCTGCTGCTCGGCCTCCTCGAGGGCGGGCACGCCTGGGCGTGGGCCTCGTGGCCGTCCTACCTGATCTTCGCGGTCGGCATCGCGGCCCTGGTCGCGTTCGGGTTCGTCGAGCGTCGTGCCGCCGACCCGGTGCTGCCGCCGTGGGTCCTCGGCCACCGAGTCCTCGCCCCGGCCAACGCCGCCAGCCTGATCGTCGGCGTGGTGATGCTCGGACTGACGACGTACGTCCCGCTCTACGCCCAGAGCGTGCTCGGTCACTCGGCGCTGGTGGCCGGGTTCGCGCTCGCCGGGATGAGCATCGGCTGGCCGATCGCCGCGGCCACGGCCGGCCGAATCTACCTCTCGAGGGGGTTCCGGACCGCGGTCGCTCTCGGCGCGCTGCTGGTCATCGTCGGCGGGCTGGTGCTGGTCACGGTCGGCGAGAGGTCGTCGATCTGGCATCTGGCGATCCCGTGCTTCGTACTCGGCCTCGGCTTCGGCTGGTCGGTCAACCCAGGGGTCGTCGCCGCCGGGTCGGCGGTCGACTGGGAGGTGCGCGGGGTGGCGACCGGGTCCAACATGTTCGCCCGCTCGGTCGGCTCGGCGCTGGGCGTCGCGCTCTTCGGTGCGGTCGCGAACGGGCTGGTCAGGCGTGAGTACGCCGGGGGAGAGGTGCCTCCGCTCGAGGCCCTGCCTGCCGATGTCCTCGCGCCGGCGCTGCACGTCGTCTTCGTCGTCGGGCTGGTCGTCTCGCTCCCGCTGCTGGTGGTGGCGTGGCGTACGCCGGTCCGGATCACCAGGTGACTCTGCCGATTTTGAAACGGTGGTTACCACTGAGTAACCACTGCGCGTAGACTCCGACGCATGCTGAAGCGCGACCACTATGAGGAAGACCACGAGGACTTCCGAGCCTCCGTCCAGCAGTGGCTGGAGCGTTCGGTCAAGCCCCACACCGACAAGCACATCGCCGACAAGGCGCTGCCCCGCGAGTTCTGGCTCGAAGCCGGTGAGAACGGCTTCCTCGGCCTCGCGATCCCGGAGGAGTACGGCGGCGCCGGCGCCGACGACTTCCGCTTCAACGCGGTCCTCGCCGAGGAGCTCGCCAAGATCGGCGCGGCCTACCCGACCTGCGTCGGCATCCACTCCGACATCACCGCTCCCTACCTGGTCCGCCTCGGCACCGAGGAGCAGAAGCAGCGCTGGCTCCCGGGCGTGGCCTCCGGTGAGATCCTGCTCGCCATCGGCATGACCGAGCCGTCCGGCGGCTCCGACCTGGCCGCGCTGAAGACCACCGCGGTCCGCGACGGCGACGAGTGGGTCATCAACGGCTCCAAGACCTTCATCACCAACGGCTACTCCTGCGACCTGGTCATCACCGCGGTCCGCACCGACCCGGAGAAGGGCGCCAAGGGCATCACCCTCTTCGCGATCGAGGCGACCAAGGAGGGCTTCTCGCGCGGCCGCAAGCTCGACAAGGTCGGCATGGAGGAGTCCGACACCGCCGAGCTCTTCTTCGAGAACGTACGCGTCACCGACGCCGAGATCATCGGCGAGCTCAACCGCGGCTTCATCCACATGATGGAGGAGCTCCCGCAGGAGCGCGTCTCGTGTGCGGTCGCCAACGTCGCGCAGGCCAAGCAGATCCTGCTCGAGACCGTGCAGTACGCCAAGGACCGCAAGGCCTTCGGCCAGTCCATCGGTGCCTTCCAGCACAACAAGTTCCTGCTCGCCGAGCTGGTCACCCAGATCGAGGTCGCCGAGGCGTACGTCGACAAGTGCGTCGCCGCGCATGCCCGCGGTGAGCTCACCCCGGTCGAGGCGTCCAAGGCCAAGTGGTGGTCCTCGCAGGCGCAGTCCGAGGTTCTCGACCACTGCGTCCAGATCCACGGCGGCTACGGCTTCATGAACGAGTACCGCGTCGCTCGCGCCTGGCGTGACGCCCGCGTCACCAAGATCTGGGCCGGCTCAAATGAGATCATGAAGGAGCTCATCGGCCGCGAGCTCGGCTTCTGAGTCCCCTCTTAGTACGTCCCTGACGGGCGTCCACTTCCGGGTGGGCGCCCGTCGGCGTATTTCCCGGTGTTTCGGTGACGCTACG
>JALZDD010000103.1 GCA_030862715.1 Actinomycetota bacterium
GGGTAGTTGTCCCAGCCGACCAGGCCCTTGACCTGCCAGACGCCCTCGTGGTTCTCGGGCGGCTCGTCACCGCCGCCGGTCTTGGGGAAGCGGAAGCAGTGGGTGCTGCCGCCGTCCTTGTGATAGACGGCCTTGGGGTGCGTACCGCCCTCGAACTGCAGCTCCGACTCGGGCTTGATCTGGTAGCCGGAGTGCTGAGATACGGACATGAACCTCGCGTGACCGTCCTGCACCCACACGATGATGTGCTCCCAGTCGTGCCGGTGGCCGGCCGAGCCGGGACCCCAGGAGACCTGGTCCTTCTCGAAGTAGTAGCCGTAGAGGTACGCGCACCAGCCGTTGTTGCACTTCGAGCGGGAGTAGACGTTGGTGTTCTGCAGGTCGGAGAGGTCGCGGCACTGGCCGTTGACCGTGCCGCCCATCGCCAGGCCGCCGTTGATCGTGCCGTCCGGGCCGATCGCCGGGGTGCTGTAACAGCCGTCAGTGTCGAAATCGAGGGCCGGCTGCCAGGTGCGGTCCCCCTCCGGCGCCGAGGCCGGCAGCGCCGGGGGCGGGGCGGCCCAGGCGGCGGCCGGGATGACGGAGAGAAGTGCGGCGAGCGGAAGCACGAGCGCGAGCTTGCGCGTGAGTCGTTTCCCGAGAGTCATGTGGGGGTCCCTTGATCGTGGGGGGAAGGGGGTGCACAGATGCAACCAGTGCCGCGAACGCGTGACAACCCCTTGGGTGTGAACGCGCCGGTAACGCTGACTTCTGGCCCTGGTTGGATGGACCGGTGGACGCAACGCAATGGCAAGACCGGATCAGCTCCGAGCTCGCCGGCCTCGGGCAGCAGGAGTTCGTGATCATCGCTGAGCCCTCGCCGTCGGTGCCGGAGCCGACAGGCCTCCTAGCGCGGCTCAGATCGAAGGCGTCACGGTCCGTCGCCCCGTCTCGTTGGGGGCAGGTGCTGTGCGTGGACTCGGTCCTCTACGCGGAGTTCGTGGGTACGCAGCACATCGGCGGCACCTGGGAGGCTTCCGCCGAGCAGCACGAGGCGCTTCGCGCGGCCGGCTGGTTGACCCCCGACGAGACCGATCCGATCGCGCCGGCGCCGGGGGTGCCGCACTACTGGCGCACCGTCCCGCAGGCCGAGGCGGCGCTCGTCGCCGGGCTCCTCGTCGACGCCTTCCGCATCCTCGGTGCCGACTTCGCGACGCTCACCCTCCGTCGGGATCAGTAGGCGCCGAGCTGCTGGCAGAGCATGCGGTAGAAGGCGGTGTTGGTCATCGGGGCGAGCCTGTCGCCCAGCGCGAGATGGAGGCCGTCGGGGCCGTTGATGCCGGCGAGCTGCCACGGGCCGACGGTGATCGACCAGGCGGTGCGGGCACCGAGCTCCTTCAGGACCACGTCGCGAGCGTCCTGGTCCTCGCCCAACAGCTCGGCCATCCGGGCGGTCGGGAACGGACGCGCCGACCCGGCCGCGCCCTTGACCGGGCGGATCTTCAGTGTACGGACCAGGCTCGGGACCAGGTGACCTCGCGGGAGGTCGAGGGGTTGCGTACGAGTGCCGTCGACGCCGAGCTCGAGATGGATGCCCTCGGGGCCGACGGCGGCGCGATGCTCGAGGCGTCCGCCCGGACCGGCGAGGAGCCAGACGACCTCCGTCGCCGCCGCGCTCATGCCGGGCTCCAGGTCGCGGCAGCGGCGTCGATCTGGGCAGCCCAGGTCGCATAGTCGCTGGTCAGCACGGTAGCGGTCAGGGTGTGGCCGACGCCATCGATCGCCACGAACCACTGCTCCATGGTCAGCGCGGAGTCGCCCGGCCCGTCGTACATCGCCAGCCGCCGCCCCGCCTCCTGTCCGGCGATCGTGAGGCGCTCGAGGTCGATCGGCGTGTAGCCCGGCATCATCTCGGTGAACGCCATCTCGGAGCCGACCTGCCAGTCGCGGAACCCGAGGTCGCCGTTGGTCTGGGCCGTCACCGTGATGTTGGAGCGGAAGGTGCCGCGGGCAGGCGCGAGCGCCAGGAAACGTACGCCCTCAGGTGGTTCGACGCTCTCCCAGCCTTCCGGGAGTGTCAGGGTCGTCTGGTGATCGGACAAGGTCACTTCTTTCCCGCGGTGCGCTTCTTCTTCGGGCGCGACTCGCGATACCACTTCGGCTTGATGAATGACGGGGTGGGCACGATGACCAGCAGCGGATAGACGACGCAGGTGAGCAGGAATAGCCCACCGATGATCGTCCAAGCCGCGGTCTGCTCCGGCACCAGCCCGAATGCCGTCGAGCCGGTGATCGCCAGCGCGGAGATGCAGGGCAGATGGATGAGCACGACGTCCTCGCCCACGCCGCCGCGGTTCCACGCGGTCGCCCAGGAGCGGGCACGAGCCGAGAGCCCGAGATGTTGCCAGATGCTGACCCCGGCGCCGATGACACCGGCGGCGAGGATGAGTGCGGCCCAGATCATTGCGGTCCTAGTCCCAGAAGGTGATGGCGTCGCCGACATCGGAGGCTACCTCGCCGGCGCCCTCCGCGAAGTCGCTGACCCCGTCGACCACGGCC
>JALZDD010000114.1 GCA_030862715.1 Actinomycetota bacterium
GGCTCGTCATGACGAGCCGACTCGGCGGAGTTTTCGGTCAGGATGAGCCGACTCGGCCGGCTCTTGGCTGGCGCTGGAATAGGGGGCGTAGGGTCTTCGTTGTGGACAGTGAACGAAGTTGAGTTGAATCGGCTCAACTTGTTTGCAACACTCGGCGGCGGCAGCCGCTGGGGCGGCGCAGACCACCCAGTCTTCCGGGGCTCCCCGGATTTCCACATACACACAGCTTCAACAAGCGGAGGTAGCAAAGATGGCACGTGCCGTCGGTATCGACCTCGGGACCACCAACTCGGTCGTCTCGGTTCTGGAGGGTGGCGAGGCCACCGTCATCGCGAATGCCGAAGGCGCCCGTACGACGCCTTCCGTGGTCGCGTTCAGCAAGTCGGGTGAGGTGCTGGTCGGCGAGGTCGCCAAGCGCCAGGCCGTCACCAACGTGGACCGCACCATCCGGTCGGTCAAGCGTCACATGGGCACCGACTGGAAGGTGAACATCGACGACAAGGACTTCACGCCGCAGCAGATCAGCGCGTTCGTCCTGCAGAAGCTCAAGCGCGACGCCGAGGCCTACCTCGGTGAGCCGGTGACCGACGCGGTCATCACCGTCCCGGCCTACTTCTCCGACGCGCAGCGCCAGGCCACCAAGGAGGCCGGTGAGATCGCGGGCCTCAACGTCTCCCGCATCGTCAACGAGCCCACCGCCGCCGCGCTGGCCTACGGCCTCGACAAGGGCGACGACCAGACCATCCTCGTCTTCGACCTCGGTGGCGGCACGTTCGACGTGTCCCTGCTCGAGATCGGTGAGGGTGTCGTGGAGGTCAAGGCGACCTCCGGTGACAACCACCTCGGTGGTGACGACTGGGACAACGCGATCGTCAAGTGGATGGTCGGGAAGTTCAAGGCCGCCAACGGTGTCGACCTGGCCGCCGACAAGATCGCCGCGCAGCGCCTCCAGGAGGCCGCCGAGAAGGCGAAGATCGAGCTCTCCTCGAGCCAGAACACCTCGATCCACCTGCCCTACATCACCCACGGTGAGTCCGGCCCCCTCCACTTCGAGGAGACCCTGACCCGGGCGGAGTTCCAGAAGATCACCGCCGACCTGCTCGACCGCACCAAGAAGCCGTTCGAGTCGGTCCTCAAGGACGCCGGCGTCGCCCTCAAGGACATCGACCACGTCGTCCTGGTCGGTGGCTCGACCCGGATGCCGGCCGTGACCGACCTGGTCAAGAGCCTGCTCGGTGGCAAGGAGCCCAACAAGGGCGTCAACCCCGACGAGGTCGTCGCCGTCGGTGCCGCGCTGCAGGCCGGCGTGCTGAAGGGCGAGGTCAAGGACGTACTGCTCCTCGACGTCACCCCGCTGAGCCTCGGCATCGAGACCAAGGGCGGTGTCTTCACCACCCTGATCGAGCGCAACACCACCATCCCGACCAAGCGCTCCGAGATCTTCACCACGGCTGACGACAACCAGCCGAGCGTCGAGATCAAGGTCGCCCAGGGCGAGCGCCCGATGTGGTCGGAGAACCAGCCGCTGGGCAACTTCGAGCTCACCGGCCTCCCGCCGGCGCCGCGTGGCGTGCCGAAGATCGAGGTCGCCTTCGACATCGACGCCAACGGCATCGTGCACGTCTCCGCCAAGGACCAGGCCTCGGGCCGCGAGCAGTCCATGACGATCTCCGGCGGCTCCGCGCTGTCGAAGGACGACATCGACCGCATGGTCAAGGAGGCGGAGCAGTACGCCGAGGAGGACGCCAAGCGTCGCGAGTCCATCGAGATCCGCAACCAGGGTGACAGCCTCGTCTACACCACCGAGAAGTTCATCACCGACTCCGGCGACAAGGTCCCGGACGACGTGAAGACCGAGGTGCAGGCCGACCTGGACGCCCTGAAGAAGGTCCTCGAGGACACCGAGGCCGACAAGGACGCCATCCAGGCCGCGATCACCAAGCTCGGTGAGTCGTCGCAGAAGATGGGTGCGGCCATGTACGCCGCGGCCGAGGCCGAGCAGTCCGCTGCCGGTGGTGCCACCGGTGCCACCGGTGAGGCCGACGACGACGTCGTCGACGCCGAGATCGTCGACGAGCCCGTCGAGGGTGAAGAGGGCGACAAGAAGTGACGAAGCGCCGCCCCGGCGGGGCGGACGAGGCCGTCGAGGAGACGACCTCCGAGGCCCCGCAGCCCGAGACCGACGACATTGAGGAGTCGACCGAGGACTCCGAGGTGGACGCTCCTGAGGACGACGCCTCGGACTCGGACGACGCCGCCGAGGAGGAGGCCTCTGTCGAGGAGGCCGAGGACGAGGCGGACGAGGAGTCCGTCGAGGAGGACGTGGTGATCGCGGACGACACCGAGGTGGACTTCATGGGCCATGCCGCCGATGAGGTCGACAAGCGGGTCGCCGAGCTCACCACGGACCTGCAGCGTCTCCAGGCCGAGTACGTCAACTACAAGAAGCGGGTCGACCGTGACCGCGAGCTCGTCTCGCAGAACGCGACCTACAAGGTGCTCACTCCGATCGTGGAGGTGCTCGACACCATCGACCGTGCCCGCGAGCACGGCGAGGTCGAAGGCGGCTTCAAGGCCGTCGCCGACCAGCTCGAGAAGATCGTGACCAACCTGGGTCTGAAGAAGTTCGGCGAGCCGGGCGACGTCTTCGATCCCAACCGTCACGAGGCGCTCAGCCACATGGGCACCGACCCGGAGGTCGAGGAGACGTCGGTCAAGCTGGTCGCCAAGGCCGGCTACATGATCGGCGACCGGGTGGTCAGGGCCGCGCAGGTCCTGGTCGTCGACCCGGAGTGACCCGGAGTGACAACAGTGGGTGGTCGAGGCTGTCGAGGGATCGGCAGCCTCGGCCACCGAGAAGAAGGGAGGAGGGGCTAGGTGGCTGAGAACGACGGGATCCGGCCGGACTGGATCAACAAGGACTACTACGCCGAGCTTGGTGTCAAGAAGGACGCCTCGAGCGACGACATCAAGAAGGCCTATCGCAAGCTCGCGCGGGCCAACCACCCCGACTCCAACCCGGGCGACGAAGGCAAGCACGAGAAGTTCAAGAAGGTCGCCGAGGCCTACGACGTCATCGGCGACACCGAGAAGCGCAAGAAGTACGACGAGGCACGCACCCTCGGCGCCTCGGGCGGGTTCCCGGGCGGCTTCGGCGGCACGGGTGGCGGCCGTGGCTACAACTTCGACGACCTCTTCGGTGCCGGTGGTGCCCAGGGCGGTGGCCTCGGCGACATGTTCGGCGACCTCTTCGGTGGTGCCGGTGGTACCGGCGGAGGCTTCAGTGGGCGGCGTACGACCCCGAGGGCTCGGCCGATCAAGGGTGCCGATGTCGAGACGAGCGCCACGATCGGGTTCACCGACGCGCTCGAGGGTGTGACCATCTCGCTGCGACTGACCTCGGACGCCGCCTGTCCCGACTGCAACGGCACCGGCGGCAAGCCCGGCACGAGGCCTCGGGTCTGCCCGGAGTGCGAGGGCGCCGGCTACGTCGTCAACTCCGTCGGCGGCGCGTTCTCGATGAACGAGACCTGCCCGCGCTGCGGTGGCCGCCAGCTGATCTACGACGAGGCCTGCCCGACCTGCCACGGCTCCGGTCGTGGCACCTCCGCGCGCACCATCCAGGCGCGCATCCCGGCCGGCGTCAAGGACCGTCAGCGGATCCGGCTCAAGGGCAAGGGTGCCGCCGGCGAGAACGGCGGCCCGGCCGGTGACCTCTACGTCACCGTGCACGTCACCCCCCACCGCGTCTTCGGCCGCAAGGACGACAACCTCACGATCGACGTACCGGTCGGCTTCGACGAGCTGGCCCTCGGTGCCGAGGCCAAGCTGCCGACGCTGTCCGGCTCGCCGGTGACGCTGCGGATCCCTGCTGGGACGCCCAACGGACGTACGTTCCGGGTCCGCGGCAAGGGGTTCCGGCGCCCGGACGGCACCGTGGGTGACCTGCTCGCGACCGTCGAGGTGCAGATCCCGGCCGTCCTCGACGCCGACGCGAAGGCCGCCGTCGAGGCCTATCGGGCCGCGATGGCCGGCAAGCCCCTGCGTACGTCTCTTCTCGAGGAGTCATGATGAATGAGGGATTCGGCAGCCCGGCTCCGGATGCCGCGGTCTACGTCATCAGCGTGGCCGCGGAGCTGACCGGGCTGCACCCGCAGACGCTGCGTACCTATGAGCGGATGGGCCTGATCACCCCCGGTCGCACCGGGGGCGGCGGGCGGCGCTACTCCTTCCACGACATCGAGCGGCTGCGCTCGATCGCGGACCTGACCGCGGCCGGCATCGGCATCGAGGGCGTGCGTCGCATCCTCGCTCTCGAGCAGCACGTCGACGCCCTGCGCCGGCGCAACGAGGAGCTGCTCCACGAGCTGGCCGCGACCCGCGAGGCGCTCTCCCAGGCGAGAGCGGCGGCGCCCGAACCGAAGGGCCCGGCCAGCAGGCTTCCGGCGGTTCGCGAGGCGCCGCCAGGACAGGCGATCGTGGTCTGGCGACGGCAGCAACACGGCTAGCACGTGCCCTACTGATCGCTTGACAGATTTGTTGGCGAGTTGTGGATTTCGGGTAAAACCGATGTTGGTGCAATACCCGCATACTGATGAGTAAGCCGCGGGTGTCGGACCAACCCCCATATGGTCGGGGCACACGCGGCGGACCCGGTGGAGCCGACCCGAGACGGACCCGCCGGGTCCTTCCACTTTTCGCGAGTGTAGGGATTGCCTGTTTCCTGTGACAGATGTGGCGCTCGGTGCGAGCGTCGCCCTGGACCGAACCCGGGTGATCGGGCAGGATCTGAAGTGACGCCCGCGCTCGGCGCGGGCGATGTCTCCCGGGATCGGTGACTCTCGGCGCGCCTCGGTGCCGGTCGGTGAGGTTTCCGGAGGGAGCTTCACCGACGGAATTACAAGGGGTCCCGTGTCTAGCGTCGTCGACGGTGCTCTCCGGGTGGGACATCGACTGGTTCACGTTCTGGTCGATACCCGTCTTCACTGCCGTGATCGGCTGGCTCGTCAACTGGTCGGGGCTGTGGATGCTCTTCTCCCCGATCCATTTCCACGGGATCACCGTGCCAGGGCTCAAGCAGATCGCCGGCTCGTTGCCGCGCAAGGTCCAGGAGATCCCGGGCATCCTGCGCGGCGGGCTCGGCTGGCAGGGGATCGTGCCGGCGCGGGCCGCGAAGATGGGCTCGATCGCCGTCGACCGGGCGCTGTCGCAGATGGCGACCGCCCGAGACTTCTACGAGCAGCTCGAGCCGGACAAGATCGCGGCCCACATCGTCGACGTGTTCCGGCCCGAGATCCCGCTGCTCGTCGACGAGATCATGTGGCGTGAGCATCCCCGGTTCTGGCGCGATCTGCCGCGCCCGCTGCGTACGGTCGTGATCCAGCGGGTCCAGGACCGGCTCCCCGAGGTCGTCGGTGACGTGACCGTCGAGATCGGCAACCACATCGACCAGATCTTCGACCCGAAGATCATGGTGATCGAGAACTTCGAGAAGGATCCCTCGATCATCGTGCGGATCTTCAAGGACTTCGGGGCACGCGAGCTGCGGATGATGGTCGTCTTCGGGGCGATCTTCGGCTTTCTGCTCGGCATCCCGGTCGCCGTTGTCGACCAGGCCTTCCACATCTGGTGGCTGCTCCCGATCCTCGGTGTGCTGGTCGGCTGGACGACCAACCTGCTCGGCATGCTGCTCATCTTCGAGCCCGCCGAGCCCAGGCGGATCGGGCCGTTCAAGATCCAGGCGCTCTTCGCCCGGCGGCAGTGGCAGGCCTCCGACGTCTACGGCAAGCACATCGCCAAGGACGTGATCACGCTCGAGCACATCGGTGAGCACCTCCTCAACGGGCCGTCCGGCGACCGCACCCGGCAGATGCTGGCCGCGGCCCTCGAGCCGGCCGTCAACGCCGCGGTCGGACCGGCCTACGGTGCGGTCCGGGTCGCGGTCGGGACCAGGAGGTTCGATGCGATCCGGTCATCGGTCGCCGAGCAGGCCGTCGACTACACCCTCACCCCGCTGCGCGACGCCGCCTTCAGCCAGCAGCAGTCGTGCAACATCCGCCGGCTGATCGCCGACCGGTGCAGGGCTCTGCCTCCGAAGACCTTCGTTGAGATGATGAGAGCCGCGATCAAGGAGGACGAGTGGCTGCTCTACGCCCACGGGGCGATCATGGGGCTGGCGGGCGGGTTTCTGCACGTGGCAGTCTTCGACTGGTGGAACGTGTTGTGAGCGCCCTCCACATCAACACCGAACCGGGAGCCCGTCGACCACGCTCGATCGAGCCGCCCGAAGAGCTCGTCGAGGGCCGGGAGGGGATGCACCGCATGCCCACGCCGGCCCCGAGCGGCGGTCTCGTCGACGATGCGATGGAGGTCCTCCCGGGCCTGCTCAGGATCTCCGCGGTCACGGTCGCCCACACCGCGGGCTGGGGGCTGAGGACGTACGCCCGGGGCGTGGGGCGGGTCGCGAAGGCGGTCGTCGACCCCGACGAGGCGGTCCGGCTCACCGAGGACGTGGCGACCAACGCCCGCCAGGTGACCGCCCTCGCGAAGCGGGTCGCCGCGGGCAACCCCGTCACCGGTCTGCTGGAACGATTCGCGCTGCCGGCCGCCGAGAGCGCGAAGGCGGCGATGGAGGGTCGTGCCGCGCGGGTCAACGGAGTCGCCCCGAGCACGGAGCCCGACCGACTGCGGCGGACCGGTGAGGAGCTGCTGCGCCGCTCGCGCGACGTATGGGACGAGAACGAGCGCCATCCGGCCTTCGTCAGCATCCTCGACGAGCTGGCTCCCGACGAGGCGCGCATCCTGGTGCTGATGCTCAAGGACGGTCCGCAGCCGGCTGTCGACGTGGTCGAGGGTGGCCTGATCGGCCACCTGCGCGGGGCGCGGATGATCGCCCGGGGCCTGACCATGATCGGAGCGCAGGCCAGCGTGCGCTACCCGTCGCTGGTGCCGCAGTACCTCAACAACCTGACCAGGCTCGGTCTGGTCTGGCAGTCCGAGGACCCTGTCAGCGAGCTGATCCGCTACCAGGTGGTCGAGGCGCAGCCCGACGTACTCGCGGCTCTTCATGCCAAGGGTGGTGCTCGGATCAAGCGGCGCTCGATCCACCTGACCCCGTTCGGGCAGGACTTCGCCCGGGCCTGCTTCGCCGACGTCCAGGATCTCGACAGGCTGCCGAGCCATGAGATCCCTCCCGGCGCGGCGACGGAAGCCTCAACCGAATAGCAGACGCTTCGGGGTGGTTGCGTTCGCCTGTGGGTAGGGTACGCATACTGACGGTCTGGAACTCTGGCGGAAGGAGCTCGGATGTCGCCGGAGTGGCAGGACTCGCTGGTCAGCTGGTTCGAGGACTGGGCCGCCCATGTCCACTGGCTCTCACTGATCACCATCCCGATCTTCACCGGTGTGATCGGCTGGCTGATCAACTGGTCGGGCCTCTACATGCTCTTCTCCCCACTCGCCTTCAAGGGCTTCCAGGTCCCCGGTCTTCGCGAGCTGACCAGGGTGCTGCCGCACAAGCTGCAGGAGATCCCGGGCTTCGCCCAGGGCGGGATCGGTTGGCAGGGCATCATCCCCGCCCGGGCCGCGAAGATGGGCTCGATCGCCGTCGACAAGGCGATCGCCAAGCTCGGCACGCCCAGTGACTTCTACCAGCAGCTCGGCCCCTCGGAGATCGCCACGCACATCGTGGAGACCTTCCGCCCGGAGGTGCCCGAGCTGGTCGAACAGATCATGATGCGCGAGCACCCCCGGCTCTGGCGCGACCTGCCGAAGGCGGTCAAGGACGCGATCACCGTCCGGGTGCAGGCGCAGCTGCCCTCGATCGTGCACAAGGTCACCGACGACATCGGCGTACACATCGATCAGCTGCTCGACCCGAAGCTGATGGTCATCGACCACTTCCGCAAGAACCCCGCCCTGGTGGTCAGGATCTTCCGTGACTTCGGGCAGCGCGAGCTCAACCTGATGGTCGCCTTCGGGTTCATCTTCGGCTTCCTGCTCGGCATCCCGGTGGCGCTGGTCGACCAGACCTTCCACCTGTGGTGGCTGCTCCCCGTGCTCGGCGTGGTCGTCGGCTGGGTGACCAACCTGCTCGGCATGTGGCTGATCTTCGAGCCCGCCGAGCCGCGGCGCATCCTGGGGATCAAGGTGCAGGGCCTCTTCCCGCGCCGCCAGGAGCAGGCCGCTGAGGTCTACGCCGACATCATCGCCACCGATGTGATCACGCTCGAGCGCATCGGCGACTTCCTGCTCGACGGCCCCCGCGGCGACGCCACCCGCAAGCTGCTGATCAACGCGCTGATGCCTGCGGTGGACAGGGCGGCCGGGCCCTACCGAGGTGCGGTGCGGATAGCGCTCGGGTCGGAGCGGTTCGACCGGATCAGCACCTCGGTCGCCAACGAGGCCGCGGATCGTACGCTGGTGCCGTTCCGCGATCCCGGCTTCAGCCGTCACCAGGCGGACAAGATCCGTGACCTGGTCGCGCGGCGCACCAAGGAGCTTCCACCGGGCGACTTCGTGGACATGATGAGGTCAGCTATCAAGGAGGACGAATGGATGCTCTACGCCCACGGCGCGATCATGGGACTCGCGGGCGGCTTCCTTCACCTTCTAATCTTTCCGACATGAGTCTCCTGGGCAAGGTCATCCCGACCGCCTCCGCCGTGGCCGGCACCGCTCCCGGTCTGGCGCGGGTGGCGGCGGGTGCTGCCTGGCACACGGCCGGGTGGGGTCTGCGCACCTCCAGCCG
>JALZDD010000127.1 GCA_030862715.1 Actinomycetota bacterium
CGCAGGACTTGCCCGCCCTGAGCGGGTCGGCGCCGTGCGCGGCGACCCCGGTGGGGCGCAGCCCGCCGGGCAGGATGAAGTCGAGGATGGAGAGGTCGTGCGGGGCCAGGTCCCAGAAGACGTCGACGTCGGGCTGCACCAGCCCGAGGTTGATCCGCACCGAGTCGACGAACAGGATCTCGCCGAGCGACCCGTCCTCGATCAGCTCGCGGATCTTCTGCACGACCGGCGTGTAGCAGTAGGTGTGGTCGGCCATCAGCACGAGGTCGTTGGCGCGTGCGGCCTCGACCATGCTCCGCCCGGACTCCACGTCGTCGGCCAGCGGCTTCTCGACGAGCACGTGCTTCCCGGCCCGCAGCGCCCGCTCGACGAGGTGGCGATGCGTGCCCGCCGGCGTAGCGATCGCGACCGCGTCCACGTCCTCACGCGCGAGCACCTCGTCGAGGTCGGTCGTGGCCAGCACGTCCGCGCCGCCCCCGATCACTTCGCGGGCCCGCTCGAGGTCGAGATCGACCACCGCGACCAGCGTCCAGTCCTGTGCGTTCCGGAAGTTGCGGACCAGGTTGGGCCCCCAGTAACCGGCCCCGACCACCGCCACACCGAGCGGCTCCCCATCTCTCATGTGGCCCATGGAATCCGCGGAGGCCACGCCTCGTGGGACCTCGCCCCACCTATCCCCTCAATTCGGGACACGTCACGGCACCGACGAGGTTCCGTCGGGTGAAACCCATGGATCCGAGGCGATCGACGCACACCTCGGGCTGGCCCGACCTGATCTTCGTCCGGCAGGTCAGCGACGAGGAACGGCTGGCCGCCAAGGCACTCGCGGGCGAAGCCATCGACTGACCCGGCGGCGCCCAGCCGGGGACTCAGGACGCCGGGCGGAACTTGACGTCCACGAAGTAGTTCGTGGAGTTCCAGGACCGATTGGGGAACCCGGTCCCGTATCTGTACCTGCCGTTGGCTCCGCCCGGCGCCGTCAGAGGGCCAGCCCTCCAGTCCTGCGTGAGCGCTCCGGGCGTGGAGGCGTGCCGGCCGTTCGGGGCGTAGTAGGACACCACGTACGTCGCTCCAGGGGTGATCGCGACGGGGGTCGGCAGCGTGGCCGTCTGCCAGCCGGTCGCCGTCTCGTTGGTGAAGGTCACCGTGGCGATCCGGGTGCCCGCGGAGTTCCAGAGCGATCCGGTGTGGGTGCCGGTGTTGCCGCTCCCCTTGTAGAACCGGATCGCCGTCACCGAGCCGGGCACCGAGGCCTTGAACGCGGTGCCGAGCTCTATGGACAAGAGCTCGAACGTCGACGGGTTCTGTGGCGTCACGCCGGTGAACAGCGAAACCTCCGCTGGGAGCGCCGTGGTGAACGACCACGTCTGCGTCGGCAGGCTCACCCCCTCGGTCGAGACCACCCCCGAGACCGTGACCGACACCGTCGCCCCCGCCGGCAGCGCCGAGGTGGGCGTGAAGCGCAGCGTACGTCCGTCGGCGCTCAGCGCCGCCGACCCGGCAACCGCGGACCCGTTGGCCGTGGCCGACATGCTCCAGCCGTTCGCCACCCCCGCCGAGAACGTGATGGATGGTTGTACCGAGGTCGCCACGCCGGTCGCGCCCGGACTCGGGTCCCGCCCGGTGACGTTCATCGTCGGGACGTACCGCTCGAAGACGACGTCGACGAAGTAGTTCGTCGCGCCCCACGTGTAGGTCGGGAAACCGCCCGCGGCACCGTAGAGGTAGCGCCCGTTGTTGGCTGCCGGTGCGGTCAGGTCACCCGCGGTCCAGGCGGTGTTGAAGAACCCGCCGGTGGCCGCATAGTGGCCCTGTGGAGCGAGATAGGAGACGACGTACGTCGCTCCCGCCGTCACCGCGACGGGTTGGTCGAGCGTCGCCTCCTGCCAGCCCGAGGCGGTCTCGCCGACGAACGTGACCGAGGCCAGCCGAGTGCCGTCGGCGGACCACAGCGATCCGACATGGGTGCCGTTGTTGCCGGTCCCCTTGTAGAACCGGATCGCCGTCACGTGGCCGTCGCGGGCGGAGGTGAAGGCGGTGCCGAGCTCCACCGGTGAGGCCTCGCTCACGGCTTGCTGCTGCGGCACCTGGTCACCGAAGAGGGTCTGGCTCGTCGCCGACTGGGCGCGGGTGCGGAACGTCCAGCTCTGCGGGGACAACCCGGCGCCCTCGGCGGAGGTCACCCCGGTCAGGCTGACCGAGATGTCCGTATCCGCCGGGAGCGGACCGGTGGGGTCGAAGGTGATCTCGTTGCGTGCCTGGTTCAGCGACGAGGTCCCCGCGATCGGCCCGCTCGGACCGGAGACGCTGATCTGGTAGCCATCGTTGATCGCGGCCGAGAAGCCGACGGTGATGTTGGTGCCGCGTGACACCGACACCGCGCCCGGCGCCGGGCTCTGGCTGGTCACCTTCAGCGTCGGCGCCCCCTTCTCGAAGACCAGGTCCACCATGTAGCTCGACGGCGAGGAGTTGCTCGGGAACCCCTCGCCATAGGTGTAGGCGCCGGCGGTCGAGGTGACGGAGATCGGCCCCTTGGAGAGGTCCGAGGCGGCGAACGCGTTCGGGCTCGCCGAGTAGGACCCGTTGGTGTGGTACGAGGCGATGTAGTCCACCCCGGCCTGGACCGCGACCGGCTGGGTGAAGGTGAGGGTCTGCCAGCCGCTGGTGCTCTCGCCGGTGAAGGTGCCCTGGGCGAGCGCCTGGCCGCTGCTAGACCACAGCGTGCCGGTGTGCGGCCCTGTGTTGTTCACCGCCTTGTAGAACTTCACGCCGGTCACGGTGCCGGTGACGGTCGGGCGGAACCGCACACCCAGGGTGAGCGAGGCGCGCTCGGAGTCCTCCAGGATCGTCGGCACGTCGTCATCGTTGTAGATCGAGCACGGGCACACTCCTGGTGTCGCCGGCGGTTTCGCGGTCGTGAACGACCAGGTCTTGCCTCCGGTGAGCGGCGTGCCCTGGGTGTCGGTGGCCGAGAGCGTGACCGTGTGCTTCACGAACCCGGGGAGCGGGTTCGTCGGAGTGAAGGTGACGGTCCTGTTGGTGGCGTCGTAGGCGGTCGACCCGGCGACCGAGGTTCCGGCCGCATCCTTGACCTCGACCTTGACCGAGGAGGCGACCACCGGCTTGGAGAAGCGGGCGCTGATGGTCGTCGAGCGCGGGACCGAGGAGGAGTCCGGCAGCGGCCACGGGCTGATCGCGGACAGCGGTGAGTCGTCGGTGGTCGTGAAGACCACGTCGACGTAGTAGTTGGAGTTCTGGTGGGAGTTGGCCGGGAAGGTGCCGGGGTTGGCGTAGACACCCGCGGGGGCAGCCCCGTGGCCGCCCGCGACATCGAGCGGGTAGGCCTCCAGACCCTGGGCACCGAAGGCCCACGGCTGCACGGCGTAGTGCCCGTTGGGAGCGGTGTAGGAGACGATGTACGTCGTGCCCGCGCTCAGCGCGACCGGAGTCGTGAACAGCGCCTGCTGCCAGCCACCCGAGGTCTCGCCGCTGAAGGTGACCTGGGCCAGCCGCTCGCCGCTGGTGCTCCACAGCGAACCGGTGTGGGTGCCGGTGTTACCCGTGCCCTTGTAGAAGCGGACGCCTGCTGCGTACCCGTCGGTGAGCGGGGTGAAGCGCAGGCCGAGCTCGGCGGCGCTGGGGTCGTCGGCCGAGGGCGTGGCCGGCCCGGTCACGGCCGTCCAGGTGGTCGGGATCGACGTCTGCCCGAAGATGCTGCAGCCGCATGAGACATTGAACGTACGCGTCGCGGCGGTGCCGATGTTGGCACTGTCGTCGACCGCACGGACCTGGATCGGGGTGTTGCCGACGCCGTGCTGGATGTATTCGACCGTCCAGGCCGAGGTGCCCTTGCCCGGGTGCCAGCTGGTGCCGCCGTCGGTGGAGTACTCCACGCCGGCGACGATGCCGCCGCCGGAGTCGGTGGCGGTTCCGGTCAGGGTCACCTTGGCTCCGTTGGGCTGGGCCGATCCCGCCGCGGGTGAGCTGATCGTGACCGACGGTCCGATGGTGTCGATCGAAGGAACGGCCGGCTGCAGACCTGCCATCAGCGTGGTCGGCTGGGCACCCATGTCGGCGAGCAGGTTGACCTGGGCCTGCTGCATCGCCGGGCTCGTCTGGTCGTCGTTGTAGGCGCTGTCGTGGGTCGCGTCCAGACCCCAGGTCCACTGCACGGTGCCGGCGCCGAAGACCAGCGCTCCGCTCGGGGCCCGGTAGAGGGTGATCGAGTGGGTCGTCGTACCGCTGCCGACGTTGCGGCCGAAGTCGGTCATGTACTGCCCGTCGACGAACGCGGTCGTCTCCGAGGCCCGGATCAGCCCTGGTGGTCGGAACCCGTTGTCCTGATCCTCGTCGGATTCGTAGCCCACCGTATGCGGCGCCAGCGCGGTGGTGGCTCCTGTCATCTGTCCCAGCCCGGTGTTGCGCCACAACCGCTGTCGGCCCTGTTCCTTGGTGACGGTCAGCGGTTTGTCGGTCCAGTTGGACATGAAGACCGTGCCGGTCAGCGCGTTCTCCGGTAGGCCGCCGCCTTTGCTCTTGGGCGCGTAGCGCGGGTCGCGCCAGGTGGAGGTGGACTCGTCGGCCGGGTCCTCCACGCCCCATGCCTCCTTGTAGGTCACCAGGGTGCGGTAGGCATTCGTCCCGGCCGCACCGACCTGAGAGGGCTCATAACGCGTACGCCAGTAGACCTCGTTGCCGCTGAGGAACTGCAGGTTCACCCCGGCGTCGCGCGCGGCTTCGACGTTGGCCCGCTGGGCGCCGCTCCAGTACTCGTCGTGGCCGACGGAGAGGAAGGTCTTGTGGTTCTTGAGCAGCTCGCCGCGTCGGTCGGTGTCGACCCCGGAGATGTAGCTCACGTCGTACCCATTGCGCTCGAGGAACCGCACCAGCGGGTATTCGTTGGCGAAGTAGAAGTCCCGCGCCGGGCTGTGCCGGGTCACGAACGGCCGGTTGTAGCTCAGCTTGTACGCCCGCCCGTTCGCGGCACCGTGGTAGAAGCTGGATCCGCCATAGAGGTTGTACGCCTGCCAGGTGGTGTCCGAGGTCTGGAAGACGACGTCGGAGCGGCTGGTGTCGTCGCGGACGATGAAGGTGATGTGGCTGCCTTCGTCGGTGTCGGCGCGGTGCAGCCGTGCGACGTAAACACCCGAGACCGCGTCGGACGGCACCTGCCAGGTCGCCGAGACACCCCAGTTGCCGCAGTCGACCAGTTCGGTGGTGGTCTCGCGCGTGCAGTTGGGCTGGGTCTGCGGCAGGGTCGCGGACGGCGTGACCGACGCGATCCGCCGGGCTCCGTCGCCGCCGTACCACCCGGTGCGGTAGATGGTGATCGTGTACGCCCTGGCGTCGGTGTCGATCTTGAAGTCGATCGGGTCCCCGACGTCGACACTGATATCGGTCGCGAAACCCTGGATCGAGTCGTCCCCCGCACCGTCGATGTCCCAGACGCTGGGCGGTGAGCCCGGTTTGGAGTTCTCACATGCGATCTTGTTGCCACCCGGACCGCAGGGGTCGCCCGCGGCGTACGCCGTTGTCGTGACGGCGCTGAGGCCGGTGAGGGTGAGGGCGGCGCCGAGAAACACGGCCAAGAGCCTGCGGCCCCCGGATCTGGGATGCAGCATGTGCGTCGTGCTCCTTCTGGGATTCAGGCTCGCGAGCTCTCGTCACGCAGCCAGGTCGTGTAGTCGCCGGCGCGGACGGCTCTGCGGGAGAGCCATCGCCCGATGACGGTGATCGTCAGAAAGACCGGGACCCGAAGACCGATCGAAGGCTGACGCAGCCCGAGCTTGAACAGATCCGAGAGGGAAGTCGATGCGTGACGGACCTCGTGCTGGTCCGCCTGATGGTTGCCGGTCGCGACGCGAGCCCGGCGACGGATCAGGTCGGCGACCGTACGCGGCGGCTGCACCACCACCGATGCGTCCGTGACGATCCGGCGCTCCTCCGGGGCGAAGGCCTCGGAGACCACCAGGTCGTCGTTCATCAGTCTCGCCTGGGCGTTCACCCGGACCTGGCCCTCCTCGGACAAACAGAACGCGCCTCGGCCGAACAGGCCACTGCGTACGTTCGGGAGGTTCTCCCACACCCGGTAGTAGGCCCGCACCGGCCACGACGAGGCTTCCAGAGGAACCTCACGTGACGGACCGGCGGCATGCACCCCCCGCTCCCCCACAGCACGCACCAGGCTGAGCGCATCAGGGCCGGGGAGGCGTACGTCCGCATCCAGATGGATCCGAGGGAACACCGAGGTCGCCGCATTGCCCAGCTCGACCGCGAGTGTCTTCGAGGCGGCCGTGGTCTCGAGCACACGTACGCCTGGGACCGACCGCGCCACCGTTGCGGTGTCGTCGGTGCAGCCGTTGCAGACCACCACCACGTCGAAGGTGCCAGTCGGCACACCTTCGATCAGCGCGGCCAGGTTTCCACGCAGTCCAGCCGACTCGTTGTGCGCAGGCACGACGACGCTCGCTGCTGTCGGGGAACGCTCCATGACCCGGAGCATCGCCGCCCGGCGGTGGGCCGGAACCGGGCGAAGTCACTCATCACCCAATATCGGTGACGGCGAGTCTACGGCCTGGTCGGGAATGACGAAGTTGATCATGTTTCCGTTGTCGTAGTCCCGGGCGATCACCCGGCCGGGGTTCCCACCGACGAGGCTGCGTGGCGGTACGTCCTTGGACAGCACGGTCCCGGCGGAGATGGTGCACCCGTCCCCGACCGTGATGGCACCGGAGATCACCGCGCCCGGGCCGATCCAGACGTCGTCTCCGATGGACGGTACGCCGTGGTCGCCCGCGGCTATCCGCTGTCCGATGGTGACGTTGTGGTGTAGCACGCAGTTGCTGCCGATCAGCGCCGGCCCGATGATGATCCCCGAGCGGTGCATGACCAGCAGCCCTGGGCCGATGTCGGCGCGCCGGCCGATCTCAGCGTGATGGATCCGCATGTTGTGCCGGTTCCAGAACCAGAAGACGCCCAGGCCGAGCACCCCAAGCAGCGGGTGCTCCTCGCGGAGTCGGCCGACCCGGCGCCCGAAGCGGTAGCAGGCCACGCAGTGGAGCTCGTAGTCGGTCAGCCAGAGCCGGACCTTGGCGAGCACGGACGGACGCGGGCTGCCGAGGTTGATCGTGTAGATCTTGGCCAGGTCGACGGCGAAGTCGCCGTGTTCGCGGCCGACAGGACCAGGCCTAACCAGCAAGGCGGGCCGCCGCCGTCTTCTGAGCCACGTAGGCCACCAGGTTGGCGACACCGTCGAGGTTCGTCGGCACCGTCTCCGCCTCGGTGACGCTGATCTGGAACTCTTCCTCGAGGAACTCGATGAGCTCCAGGATCCCGGTCGAGTCGATCACCCCGGACTCCACCAGCGAGTCCGTCGGTGCCGGCAGCCGCTCCTCGTCGCCCAGCAGGAGGCTGTCGAGGATGAACGCCTCGATCGTTCGCTGTAGGTCCGCCATCTTCTGCTCTTTCCTTGGTCACCTTCGTGGTGCCGGACCGGCCGGCCACGTCCTGTCACGCCCACTGTTCTGACAGGCGGCGTCGGCCGAGCGCCGTAACCGGCATGAAACATGCCGACATTGGGTGATAAACGCCTGGGTAGGACCCCGCTCTCCCGCCGCCGCCGACAAGCCTTGACGCTCAGACGCGCAGACACCTACTGAGGAGAGCCATGTGCGGAATCTGCGGGGTGCACTCCGCCGCCGAGGCGCCTGACCCCGGTCTTGTCCGCCGGATGCTGGCTGCCCTGGCGCACCGCGGACCCGACGGCAGCGGCTACTACCGCGACGAGCGGGTCGCACTCGGCCACACCCGGCTGGCGATCGTCGACACGATCGGCGGCGTACAGCCGATGTGCGGTGAGGACGAGCAGGTCTGGGTCACCTTCAACGGCGAGATCTTCAACCACGTCGAGCTCGCCGCGGATCTTCGCGCGCGCGGGCACCGGTTCCGCACCCGCAGCGACACCGAGGTGATCGTGCACGCCTGGGAGGAATGGGGTCCGGGCTGCTTCGACCGGTTCAACGGCCAGTGGGCGCTGGCGATCTGGGACCGGCGGACCGGCGAGCTGGTGCTGTCCCGTGACCGGTTCGGCGTACGCCCGCTCTACTACACCCGCGCCGGCGGACGGCTGCTGTTCGCCTCGGAGGTGAAGGCGCTCTTCACCGATCCGGACGTGCCGCGCGAGCTCGACCCGGCCGGGATCGACCAGGTGCTGACCCTGTGGTCCACCGTCGCGCCGCAGACGGTCTTCAAGGGGATCCAGCAGGTGCAACCCGGCAGCTACCTGACCTTCCAGGACGGCGTCGCGACTAGCAGCACCCGCTACTGGGCGCCGACCTTCCCCGCCCGCGGCCGTGAGCCGCACGCCGATCTGGCCCGCAACACGGAGGCGCTGCGGGAGCGCCTGGTGGCGGCCACCCGGCTGCGGTTCGAACGCAGCGACGTGCCGGTGGCGGCGTACCTCTCCGGCGGGATCGACTCCGCGGTCACCGCCGGGGCGATCGCAGGGTTCACCGACGTGCCGCTGCACACCTTCTCCCTGCGGTTCGCCGACGACGAGTTCGACGAGGGCAGCTACCAGACCCTGATGGCCAAGCGGCTGGGCACGGTGCACCGGGAGGTCGTGGTCCGCGAGCGGGACATCGCCGACGTCTTCCCGGAGGTCGTACGCCACGCCGAGAGCCCGCTGCTGCGTACCGGTCCAGCGCCGATGTTCCTGCTGTCCCGCCTGGTGCGTGAGTCGGGCTTCAAGGTGGTGGTCACCGGCGAGGGCAGCGACGAGGTGCTCGGCGGGTACGACATCTTCCGCGAGGGCAGGATCAGGGAGCTGTGGACCCGCGACCCGGTCGCCGCGGAGGCGGCCGTGGAGCAGCTCTACCCGTGGATGAAGCGCTCCCCGCACCAGGCACCCGCTTTCGCCAAGAGCTTCTTCGGCCGCAACATCGTCGCCGGCGACCCGGCGATCTCGCATCGACCCCGGTGGGACGCGACGGCGGTGCTGCGCTCCATGCTCACCGCCGACGTACGCGAGGCCGCCTGCGATCGGACGCCGGCCGACGAGGTCGTCGCCGCGATGCCCGCCGAGCAGGCCGACTGGGATCCGCTGTCGAGCGCCCAGTGGCTGGAGATGACGACCCTGCTGCCGGGTTACATCCTTGCCTCGCAGGGCGACCGGATGCTGATGGGCAACTCGGTCGAGGGCCGCTTCCCGTTCCTGGACCCGAACGTCGCCGAGCTCGCCGCCCAGGTTCCGGCCGACCACAAGATCCACGGTATGGACGAGAAGCACCTGCTCAAGCGAGCCTTCGCCGACCTGGTGCCCGAGGAGATCCTGCGCCGTCCCAAGCAGCCCTACCGGGCGCCGGACGCGGCGGCGTTCTTCGCCGGCGGCACCCCCGACTGGGTCTTCGACGTGACCTCGATCGCCGCTCTGGAGTCCGCCGGGGTCTTCCGGCCGGAGCTCGTCCAGCGGCTGCTGGAGAAGGCCCGGCGTACCCAGGGTCGCCGTCTCGGCAACACCGACAACATGCGCCTGGTGGCCGTCCTGTCGACCCAGCTGCTGCACAGCGAGCTGCTCACCGGCCCGACCTCCCCGGCGACCGAGCCGCCGGAACCACTCACCGTTTTCGACAGCATTCTCGATCCCATGGGAAGGACCCCAGCCCAGCCATGAACAACACAGTGACGACCAGCCCAGGAACGAGCTCAGCCGCAGCGTACGGACTCGAGACACTCCGCTTCGACGAGGAGGCGGAGGCGACCCGGATCGGCGAGGCGATCCGCCGCTATCTGGTGGCCAACAAGCGGAAGGGCATCGTGCTCGGGGTCTCCGGCGGGATCGACTCCAGCGTGGTCGCCGCGCTGGCGGTCAAGGCCCTCGGCCGGGACCGGGTCTTCGCCCTGCACATGCCCGAGCAGGAGTCGTCGGACGACACGATCGGGTTCAGCACGAAGCTGACCGACTCTCTCGGGATCGACTCGACGCTCGAGGACATCTCCCCCGTCCTGGTCGGCCTCGGTGCCTATCAGCGACGAGACGACGCGATCCGCCGGGTCGTGCCGGCGTACGGACCCGGATGGAAGTCGAAGATCGTGCTGCCCAGCGTGGTCGACTCCGACGCGTTCCGGCTCTTCTCGGTCGTCGTCGAGGACCCCTCCGGCGTCCAGAGCACGCACCGGCTGACCACCGAGGCCTACCTCGAGATCGTGGCCGCGACGAACTTCAAGCAGCGTGCCCGCAAGGCGCTGGAGTACTTCCACGCCGACCGACTCAACTACGCCGTCGCAGGCACCCCGAACCGGCTCGAGTACGACCAGGGCTTCTTCGTGAAGCTCGGCGACGGTGCCGCCGACGTGAAGCCGATCGCGCACCTCTACAAGTCGCAGGTCTACGCGATGGCCGCCCACCTCGGCGTGCCCGAAGAGATCCAGGCCCGCCCCTCGACCACCGACACCTACTCCCTGGAGCAGTCGCAGGAGGAGTTCTACTTCTCGTTGCCCTACCAGCGGATGGACCTGTGCCTCTACGGCCTCAACCACGACGTCCCGACCGCCGAGGTCGCCGAGGCCACCGGGCTCACCGTCGAGCAGGTCGAGCGCGTCTACCGCGACATCGAGCAGAAGCGGCGCACCACCGCCTACTTCCACGCCGCCCCGATGCTCGTCGAGGACGTCGCCGAAATCGCCAGTCCTAGGTAGATCTGTGAGCCTGCGGCTCGCCGTGCGGTGACCGGAACAGGGTGGGTGGAGACATGTCCCACCCAGAACCCAGGAGGTTCCATGTCCGATCCATCACCAGAACCCGGCGAGATCGTAGACCTGTCACTCGGTCTATCCGACACCGAAGCCCAGCCGATGATCGATGCACTCGAGATCGAGATCGACGAGGCCGTCACCGCTATCAACATCTTCGACGAGGACACCGAGGACGGCGAGGCTGCGGAGACCGCGGGCACCGACGCGATGATCCCTGCCGAGGATCTTCCGGAGGACCTGATCTATGAGTGAGATGCTCACCCTCAACGGCAAGTCGATCGACTGGAACAACCCCCCGAAGCAGACCGATCTGGCGCTGTGGTCGCGAACGACCTCGAGCGGCAAGCAGGTCAAGGGGTCGGCCCGGACCATCGCGCACCTGTGCGCGATCGACGCCGCTGCGCAGAAGAAGTTCGGCACCAGGATCGTCATCATCCAGGCGCCGTTCAACAACACCGTCAAGGCGTCCGCGGGCACCCACGACCACGACGCGTGCACCGACCTGCACATCCCGGGCGTGAACTGGAGGACTCAGGAGAAGTGGCTACGGGCGCTCGGGTACGCCTGCTGGTACCGGTTCCCGCCGCTGTTCGGCCACCACATCCACGGGTTCACGCTTCCGCCGCAGTCCGGGGTGGTCCGGACCGACGACTTCCGCGACCTCGGGGTCAAGGTGGGGAAGTACGTCGACGGGGGCTCGGCCCTCTTCGGCTTCCGGGCCACGAGCTCGCAGCTCGAGGACTACCTGCACCACGCGTTCGGCCTCAAGGGCCAACACGGCGCGAACACGGACAAGGCCTGGCACCCCGCCGACATCAGGGCCACGATCTTCGACTACGCGGCGTACGCGAGGTCGAGGGCCAAGCCCGTGTGGAAGCCGAAGAACACCAAGTCCAACCTGGCGATCGTCCAGCAGCAGTTCCAGATCGCCGCGGGGCTTCGCAAGGGCAAGCGGATCCGCACCAACGGCGTGGGCTGGATCCAGAACGCGCTCAACGTCAAGGCCGACGCGAACCTCGTGGTCAACGGCATCGTGGACGACGCCACCCTCGCCACCTGGAAGAAGTTCGAGCTCAAGACGGGCGGCACCGGGGCGAAGTCGACCCCGGATCCTCGGAGCCTCAAGAAGCTCCAGATCGCGTTCCGGTTCGTCGGGCCCGAGGCGCACCTGCCCGTCGGCTGAGCGGGGTTGAATATCAAGATTCATTGATATAACGTCGGCAGGCATGAGCACACCACCCTTCATCCCTGCCGACCACCTCGGCGCCGTGAACCGCGCCCTGACCACCACGACACGCGGCGGCGAGGAGCTGCGCATGCTCGTCGTCGAGCGCAGCTACGACGCCGACCCCGACGAGGTCTGGGACGCGCTGACCACCAAGGAGCGCATCCCGCGCTGGCTGATGCCGGTCACCGGCGACTTCGAGGTCGGCGGCCGCTACCAGCTCGAGGGCAACGCCGGTGGCGAGATCCTCGCCTGCGACCGCCCCAAGCTCCTCTCGATCACCTGGGCCTACGGCGACATGATGTCCTGGGTCGACGCGACCCTGACCGCCACCGGCGGCCGTACGCTGCTCCGCCTCGAGCACTCCGCCCCCGTCCCGCCGGAGCAGTGGAAGGAGTTCGGCCCGAGCGCCGTCGGCATCGGCTGGGAGCAGATGCTGCTCGGCCTGGCCCTCCACCTCGCCGCCCCCGAGGCCGAGAAGATGGACCCGATGTCTCCCGACGCGCTGCCCCCGATGATCGAGCACACCAAGGGCTCCGCCGCCGCCTGGGTCGAGGCCGACATCGCGTTCGGCACCTCCCCCGACCAGGCTCGCGCCGCCGGCGAGCGCTGCGTCGCCGCCTACACCGCGATGCCGGACTAGCCGCTTGCACGCCTTCGACGTCCTCGGCGACCCCGTACGCCGCCGCATCCTCGAGCTCCTGGCCGACGACGACCTC
>JALZDD010000148.1 GCA_030862715.1 Actinomycetota bacterium
CGAGCCCCACACCCACCTCCTCCCCTCCACGGCCGATCTGCCGACACTCCTATAAGGCCAACGTTCCTTGACTGGACACAAGCCAAGGCAAAGACTGGCTCCATGGCACTGACCAAGAAGCAGAAGGCGATCCTGTCCACCAGCGCGCTCGTGGCCCAGGCGGCAGTCGCCCCGGTGATCCTGCGTGACCTGCAGAAGCGCTCCGACGACGAGCTCCGCGGGCCGCGGATGCTGTGGCGCCTGTGGGGCAGCACCAACCTGCTCGGCGCGGCGGTCTACTGGTTCTACGGCCGCAAGCCCGCAGCGGCCCAGGCCTAGGCTCTCGCCACGCCGCGCGGCTCGGTGAGGAGCCGGATCGCGAAGATCAGCTCCTCGACGTCGGCGAACCGGCGCAGGTCGCAGCCGGTGCGCTCGGCGATCCGCTCGAGCCGGTGGTAGGCGGTGTTGACGTGGACGTGCAGACGCTCGGCGGCCAGCTTGGCGTTGAGGTCGCAGGCGACGTACGCCAGCATGGTCTCGATCATGACGCAGTCACGCGCGAGGTCCTCCTCGACGAACTGGCGCAGCGCGGGTCGCACCAGGCGGCGGGCGGTCGGGTCCTCGCGTAACACCAGGTAGTCGATCGTCGAGATCATCGGCAGGGCCATCACGCCGGGATCCGCACCGAGGACGTCGCGAGCGATCCCGGCCTCTGCGTACGCGGCGGGCGCGGCGCCCAGGCCGGCGTGCACGGTGCTGGCGCCGACGGCGAGCTCGAACCCCTCCCGGGCGAGCTGGCGGTAGATGCGTCGCAGGTCGGGCACGATCGTCCCGACGTCGTCGGAGGCGACGGGCAGGATCGCGACGAGCTGCTCCTGCCGGATCACCGTGACCCCCTCTCGCGCAGGGCCGAGCTCGGTGCGTACGTGCCGCAGCGCCTCCCGCAGGCTTCGTCCCGGGCGTAGCGGTCGCACCGGCACCGCGACCAGGACGATGATCCGGTCGTCGGGTTCCAGCCCGCACCTGCGGGCCATCTCGAGCATCGGACCCGGCCTGGCCCCGCGTCCGGCGAGGAGGTCCTCGACCAGATCCCGGCGGATCCGGTCGCCCTCGGCGAGCTCGACCTGATGGGCGGCGAGGTAGGCCTCCGCCGCGACCGTGCTGCCGACCTCGATCACCTGCATCACGTGCGAGGCCACCGGGAGCGCCGCACGGCTGGTCTCCGGGTCGGCGGCAGCGATCTCGACGATGCGCTCCCACAGCGCCACCTGCCCGATGCGGAAGGCCTGCAGGAAGTCGGCGAGCGCCACCCCCTGGCGGACCCGGCGAGTCGCCTGGTCGACGGTGAACTGGAAGTCCTCGCGTATGGCCGCGCGTCCCTCCTCCAGCGTGGTGAGCACCGCCAGGAAGACCGCCTCGGCGTGGTCGCCGACCTCCTTGCGCAGCTCGGGATCGGGGCTGACGGCGTAGGCCGGGACCTGGTCCCAGTTGTGCTTCAGGAACAGCTCCACGGTGTGCGGGAGGTCTTCCCTGATGCCCGCGACGATGCGTTTGATCGGCTCCGTGCTCATCGCGCTCCCTCGGTGTTTCGCTGGCGGTTGCGGTGTCAACCAGATCAACGCGCCAGTGTGGCGACAGTCACGCTTTCGAGCCCATGTGATCGGTCTCCATGCGCGTTGTCGCGCCCTCACACATTTCTCGACGCGCCCTTCCCAACCGAGATCTGCCTGGTGAATGGTGCTATGTGTCGGGGGTCACAAAACTCGGACCCTGCCCACGCCAGGAGTGATTACATATGGGGACGCACAACCCGGAAGGCCCTGCTCGGGTCTCCAGACGATCGTTCGTCGGATACGTCATCGGCGGCACCACGCTGATCGCAGCCGCAGACCTGGGCCTGGCTCCATCGGCCGCCCACGCCGCACCGGTTCCGTCGGTGCCGCAGATCCCCGAGGTCTACGACCTCAACGACTTCCTCACCCACTGCGCGATGCCGACCTCGAACCTGATCGCGATCGAGATCGATGAGAAGGGTCACGCCCACTTCGCGCTCCCGCGGATGGAGGTGGGCCAGGGCATCACCACGGCAGTGGCCATGCTGATCGCCGAGGAGCTCGAGCTCCCGGTCGACC
Organism: Actinomycetota bacterium; assembly: GCA_030862715.1. Next base: position 2,112 of record JALZDD010000148.1, read on the forward strand.
ACGTGCACGTCACCCTGGCGCCGGCCCGTCCCGAGCTGCTCTTCAACCAGCTGACCGGTGGCTCCAACACGATCATCTCGATGTACACGCCGGTCCGCGTCGCCGCCGCCATCGCCCGCAAGGCGCTGCTCGAGGCGGGCGCGATCCTGCTCGGGACCACCGTGGCGCAGCTGATCGCCAAGGGCGGCGTGATCAGCGCCCCGGGTGGCTCGTCGGTGACGTACGGCGAGGCGGCCGCCAAGGCGGCAGCGCCGACGACCGAGAAGGTCGAGGTCGAGCTCAAGGAGACCTCCGAGCACACCGTCGTCGGCAAGCCCCATCGCCGCGTCGACGCGCGCGCCGCCGTGACCGGCAAGAAGAAGTTCGCGATGGACCTCGACATCCCCGACGCGCTGCCCACGATGGTCTGCCGCGCACCCGAGCTCAACGGCACTCCCGAGTCGATCAACAACAAGGGCGACGTCGAGACGATGCCGGGCGTCACCCACGTCGCGATCATCCCCACAGGCGTTGCGGTCAGGGCCAAGACCTTCGGGCAGTGCATCGACGCCGTACGTGCCCTGGACGTGACCTGGAACTCCGGCACCGTGACCACGATGTCGGCCAAGCACATCAAGGCGGAGCTCAAGGCCGGGCAGATCCCGCTGGCGGTGCCGAAGCTCGGCGCGACCTCAGTCGACGGCGAGTTCACCTTCCACTTCCGCAGCGGCTCGGCCCTCGAGCCCAACTGCGCCGTCGCCGACGTACGCGACGGCAAGGCCACCGTCTGGGGAGGCCTGAAGTCGCCGATCGACGCCCAGGGCAGGATCGCCAAGGCACTCGGCCTTCCGCAGAACAGCGTGACGGTCAACGTGGTCCAGGGCGGCGGCTCCTTCGGGCGCAAGCTGTTCAGCGACGCCGCCGTAGAGGCCGCCCACGCGTCCAAGGCGTTCGGAGCGCCGGTCAAGCTGATGTGGCACCGCGCCGACGAGCCTCGCCAGGGCCGGGTGCACCCGATGGCGGTCTCCCAGATCCGGGCGACCGTGCTGGCCGGCAGCATCCTCACCTTCGAGCAGCGTCACGCCAGTGTGGCCTGCGACTTCACCCATGGGCTCGGGGAGCGGCTGACCGCCGAGGTGGCGGCGCTGCCGACCGGTCTGTCGAACCTGAGCTTCTCGGAGTCGATCTTCATGCTCGCCACCGAGCTGCCCTACAACTTCGGGGTCGTCACCCAGCTGCTCAACGAGCCGAAGCCCGAGGTCGACCGGTTCAACACCAGCTCGGTGCGCAACATCTACTCCCCCGACGTCGCCACGGCCAGCGAGCTGATGGTCGACCAGCTCGCCAAGAAGCTGAAGCAGGACCCGGTCGCCTTCCGCCGCAGGTACCTCAAGAGCGACGCCGTCAAGCGGGTGCTCGACCGTGCCGCCGAGCTCGGCGACTGGGGCCGTTCGATGCCCGCCGGCACGGCACAGGGCATCGCCATCCACAAGGAGTACAAGGGCGCCACCGCGGTCCTCGTCGAGATCGACTGCCGCCCCGAGACCGTCAACCGCGAGGTTCGCGACGCGGTCACCGGGCCGCGGGTCACCAAGGCCGTCGTGGTCGCCGATGTCGGCCTGGTGATCAACCCGGCCGGGGTGAAGGCCCAGATGATGGGTGGCTTCTCCGACGGGATGTGCCAGGCGCTGACCTACGGCAACCACCTGGTCGACGGTCAGTTCCTGGAGGCCAGCTGGGACAACTCGGCCTACACCCGACAGTGGAACGTGCCGTTCGAGTTCGAGTGCGAGGTGATGGAGTCGCACGGCAGCCAGCCGGGCGGTGTCGGAGAGGCCGGTGTGGCCGCCTCGATGGCCGCCGTCGCCTGCGCCTACACCCGCGCGACCGGCGAGATGCCGACGGAGTTCCCGATCAACTTCCACGAGCCGCTCCACTTCGAGCCCAAGTCCTTCATCCCGTCCGTCCCCGAGTCGCCGACCGACGGCCTCGCCTACACGTTCTGAGGTCTTCGATGCCTTCTCACACCTTCCAGCTCAACGGCGAGACCGTCACCGTCGACGTCGAGGACGACGTACGCATCCTGTGGGTGCTGCGCGACGTCCTCGGTGTCACCGGCCCGAAGTACGGCTGCGGCATCAACGTCTGCAAGGCCTGTACGTCGCACATCAACGGCAAGGCGTTCAACCCGTGCTCGGTGCGGGTCGCCGACATCGGCGCAGACGACGAGATCACCACCATCGAGGGCCTCGCCGACACCGCCCCGGGCGACGGCCTGCACCCGATGCAGGAGGCCTGGCTCGAGCACGACGTCGCCCAGTGCGGCTACTGCCAGCCCGGCCAGATCATGGCCGCCGTCGCCCTCGTCAACAAGGTCCGCAAGGAGGGCCGCGCCATCACCGAGGCCGACCTCGACGGGATCCGCAACGTCTGCCGCTGCGGGACGTACTCCCGGATCCGGGATGCCATCAAGACCGGACAGGACGCGATGGCCCGAGGGCTCTAGTCCCGGTCAGTCCCCGGAGAGCTCCTGCTCGATCCGCTCGACCTTCGCGGTGAGCTGGCCGGTGTAGCCGGGCCGGATATCGGCCTTGAGCACCAGCCCGACCCGTGGGGAGACGGCGGCGACCGCGTCGACGCACCGCTTGATGACACCCATGACCTCGTCCCACTCACCTTCCAGGTTGGTGAACATGGCGTTGGTCTCGTTGGGCAGTCCGGACTCGCGGACGATGCGGATCGCCTCCGCGACGGACGCGGCCACCGAGCCCTCAGGGTCGTCGGAGGTCGTGGGGGCGATCGAGAAGGCGACGAGCATGTCGAAACACTATCCAAACGGGGTACGCCTCGCCTCGGCCTGCATATAGTGGCGCCGCCGGGGGCCGAAGGTGCACCGCCGGCGGGAAGGAACCGATGAGTGAGGGACTCGACCGTCTCGCTGCCACGCTGGGCGTTCCGGCCACGCGGCTCGCGCCGCTGGAGGCGTACGACGACCAGCAGCTGGACCGGTTCAACGAGCTGACCCAGGGCGCGATGATCGCGGAGGACGAGGCCTTCGATGCCTCCCTCGACGAGGCGCTGAAGCTGGTGCCGAAGATGCTGCGTGGGGTCGTCCAGAAGATGCTCGGAGGTAGCCGATGACCGCCCTGACCAGCGCGCTGGAGATCACCAAGCTCGCCCACGAGATGCACGTGGACGAGGCCGAGCTCGCCGAGTTCGCCACCACCTCCCCCGACGACCTCCGCGACCTGCGCGGGATCGTCTCGCACGCGATGTTCAGCCGTCACGAGTCCCGGGTGAAGGGGCTGGCCGCGGTCAGCAAGAAGCTTCCCGCGGCCGTCACCGCGAAGATCACCGAGATCGCGATGGGCCCCATGCTCAGCGCCCGGGTCGCGGCGGTCATGGACCCGGCCGACACCGCGAAGCTGGCCGGCCATCTGAAGCCGGAGTTCCTCGCCGAGCTCTCCGTCCACCTCGACCCGAGCCGGGTCGAGGGCATCATCGCCAAGCTCGACAGCGCGCTCGTCGTCGAGGTCGGCCGCCGCCTGCTCGCCGCGGGACACCTGCTCACGCTGGCCAGGTTCACCGGCGTCGTACGCCCCGAGACGTCGCTCGAGGTCGTCGACGGCGCCTCGGGCGCCGAGATCCTCCAGCTCGCGCTCTTCATCGACGAGCCCTCCGTGGTCGACCCGATCCTCGCCGGGCTCTCCGACGAGACCGTTGCGGAGATCGCTGCCGCCACGGCCGAGCACGGCGAGGCCGCCGAAGCCCTCCTCGCCGCACTCCACGAGGACAGCCGCGCCAGGATCGCCTCACTGACCTGAGACGCGGGCCTTCGGTGACCTCGCGGCGGATGCCGGGGTTCGCCCACGTGAGCGTTGGCTGAACGACTCCCGCGTAGCCTTTCCGCGCAGGTGGGAGGGCTGGTTTCGTCGGCCCGTGAACACTCCACGCCTGCTTGCCGTCCGCGCCCTGACCGCGCTGGCCCTCATCGTGCTGTCCGCGTTCTCGACGGCCGACCCCGCATGGACCGCGACGCCCGAGAGGCCGGCTCAGGTCGGCGCGCCGTACTCCCTCATGCAGATGAACCTCTGCCTCAGCGGCGGTGCCCGCTGCTATCCCGACACCGAGTACCCGAAGATCCTCGACGAGGCCGTCGAGCGGATCCAGGAGAACGACGTCAACGCGGTGACCTTCAACGAGGCCTGCAGCGGCGACGTCGAGAAGATCGCCGAGCGCACCGGCTACCACATGCGGTTCGCGACCGTCCTCTACCCGACGGCTCCCTACCAGTGCAAGACCCCCGGCGGCCGCGGCGTCTTCGGCAACGCCGTGCTGACCAAGGAGGCCATCATGAGCTCTCAAGACGCGGCGTACTCCCGCTGGAACGGCTCCGAGCAGCGCCGCTGGCTCTGTGTGACCACAGCTCGCGGCGTGGACGTGTGCACCACCCACCTGTCCACCGACGGCGAGGCGGACCCGGCCTCCGCCAACAACCTCCAGTGCGGCGAGCTCCGCGGGGTCCTCGAGTCGCGCACCAACCCGACCCTCTTCGGTGGTGACATGAACCGGCAGGCCTCCTGCGCGCCCGAAGGCAACTGGTCGCTGACGGACGACGATGCCGCCCAGCTGCCCGGTATCCAGCACATCTACGGGAACATCGGCGAGCCGACCCTCGAGATCGAGGGCGCGACCTACACCGACCACGACGTGATGATCGCCCGCACCGTCATCCCCAAGCCCTGAGCCCTCCGGAGCGCACGACACGAAACGGCCCGCCACCCCCGGTCGGGGTGACGGGCCGTTCGTCAGGTCAGACTCAGGCGTTGACCAGGCTGCGCAGGACGTACTGCAGGATGCCGCCGTTGCGGTAGTAGTTGGCCTCACCGGGGGTGTCGATGCGGACGACCGCGTCGAACTCGACGCTCCCCCCACCATCGGGCGCAGTGGCGGTGATCTTGACCGTCTTCGGAGTGACACCCTCGTTGAGCGCGGTGATGCCGGAGATCGAGAAGGTCTCCTCACCGGTCAGGCCGAGGCTGTCGGCGTTCTGGCCCTTGGGGAACTGCAGCGGGATGACGCCCATACCGATGAGGTTGGAGCGGT
>JALZDD010000221.1 GCA_030862715.1 Actinomycetota bacterium
TCCGATTAGGGGTTCGTTTCCCCTCGCGTGTAATGTTCTTCTTGCGACGCGGGGTGGAGCAGCTCGGTAGCTCGCTGGGCTCATAACCCAGAGGTCACAGGTTCAAATCCTGTCCCCGCTACTCCAAAGAAGAAGCCCGGACCATCAGGTCCGGGCTTCTTCGATTTCCCGGGCTGACCGCCGGCTCGCTCGCCTGGAGGTCGCACGAGGCGGGCCTTTCGGGTGTCTGGCGGGCTGCGCGATCGTCGAAACGTTTCGATTCGTCTGAAGACTCCGAGCGTTGTAGATCGACCGACTTCTTAGCCTCGACGGCGCCATGTCCGCAGAGTAGCGGTGAGCAAAGACCCCTTGACGTGACGTAAGTCACGTCTTTATCGTTCGAAACGCTTCGAATCCGTCTTCGAAAGGGTCCAGCGTGAGAACTCATGATTCAACTCGCCGACGCCGGGCGATCCGATGGGCGGGCGCCTTGGTGTCGTCAGCCCTGGTCGCCGGCTTCCTCCTCGCTCCACCGTCCCCAGCGGGAGCCGCGGAGGACCATCCGTTCCGCGATCCTGATCTCCCGCTCGGGAAGCGGGTCGACGACCTTCTCGGGCGCCTCACGCTGACGGAGAAGATCTCGATGCTGCACCAGTACCAGCCGGCGATACCGCGGCTCGGCATCGACAGCTTCAAGACAGGCACCGAGGCCCTCCACGGGCTCGCCTGGTCGACGGATCACGAGAACGGCGGGGCCGTCGTCACTGCCGAGGGCACCGTGTTCCCGCAGGCGCTGGGACTTGCCAGCACCTGGGAGCCCGAGCTTGTCGAGCAGATCGGCGAGGCGGTCGGCAAGGAGGCGCGGGCCTACCACTCGCAGAGACCAGGCGTCTGGGGCCTCAACATGTGGGCACCTGTCGTCGACCCGCTCCGCGACCCCAGGTCGGGACGCGACGAGGAGGGGTACTCGGAGGATGCGTTCCTCAGTGGCACCATGGGCACGGCCTACGCCGGCGGGATGCGGGGCAAAGACCCCGACCAGCTGCTCACGGCCCCCGTCGTGAAGCACTACGTCGGGTACAACAACGAGATTCGGCGAGACACCACCTCCGCCAGTCTGCGTCCGCGACTGAGCCACGAATACTATGACGTGCCCTTCCGGATGCCGCTCGAAGCCGACGCCGCCACCGGCATCATGACGTCGTACAACCTGGTCAACGGCCGACCGGCGACGGTGAACCCAGACGTGGCGGAGCGGGTCCGCGGCTGGAGCGACGAGACCCTGATGAACGTCACGGACGCGTTCGCCCCGAACAACCTGATCGGCTCGCAGAAGTACTTCCCGAGCCTGGCCGAGGCGAACGCGGCCACCCTGCGTGCCGGTGTAGACAGCTTCACAACCGACGACACCAACGCCATCCCGACCGTCGACTCCATCCGCTCTGCCTTGGAGCGGGATCTCCTGGAGGAGGCCGACATCGACCGCGCGGTCGGTCACATCCTCACCGTCCGATTCCGCCTGGGCGAGTTCGACCCTGACGGCGGGCCGTACGACGAGATCGGCGCGGACGTGGTGAACAGCCCCGAGCACCAGCGACTCGCCCGCAAGGCAGCCGCCGACGCGATGGTGCTGCTGAAGAACACCGGTGGGACCCTGCCGCTCGACGCCACCAGAACGAAGAAGATCGCCGTCATCGGACCGCTGGCCAACACGCTCTACACCGACTGGTACTCGGGTCGGATGCCGTACGAGTCCACGCCTTTGGACGGGATCCGGAAGCAGCTGGGCGACCAGGCCGAGGTGACGTTCAGCGAAGGCGTCGACCGGATCGCGCTGAAGGAGCGATCAACAGGGCAGTACGTCACCGGCGGCGCCGGTGCTGCCGGTGACGCGCTCCGTCTCGATGCCGCTCCCGCCGGGGCGACCGGGCAGTTCGACATCTTCGACTGGGGCCAAGGCGTACTGACCCTGCGCAGCGTTGCGAACGAACGGTTCGTCGGCTACACCGGCGGCAAGTTCCGTAACGACCAGCTGCAACCCAACGGGTGGTTCGTGCAGCAACAGTTCAAGCTGGAAGAGGTGGCGGGCGGCGACTACGTCCTCCGGTACGCCGGCTATGAGACCGCCTACGACTGGTCTGGGCCCAACAAGTACGTGACCGTGGGCGACGACGGCTCGCTGGGCCTCGGCGCGCCCACGGCTGGGGAGGCCGCGAAGTTCGACCGCGAGGTCGTGCGCAGCGGGATCGACAGCGCGGTGCAGGCCGCCGCAAACGCGGACGCCGTCGTCACCGTGGTCGGCAGCATGCCTTTCATCAACGGCCGCGAGGACCACGACCGAACCAGCATGGCCCTCGCCGAGGGACAGCGGAGCCTGGTCGAGGCGGTCCACCGGTCCAACCCGAACACGGTCATGGTGGTGGAGAACAGCTATCCGACCACCCTCGGATGGGCGGAGAAGAGTCTGCCGGCCATCCTCTGGACCACCCACGCCGGTCAGGAGACCGGCAATGCGCTGGCGGACGTGCTCTTCGGCGAAGTGAACCCGGCCGGCCGCCTCAGCCAGACCTGGTATCGCTCCGAGGGTGAGCTGCCGGAGATCACGGACTACGACATCATCAAGAACCGGACGACCTACCAGTACTACCGCGGCGACGAGCTGTATCCGTTCGGCCACGGCCTGTCGTACTCCACCTTCCGGTATGGCCGCGTTCGACTGTCGTCGCCCTCGGTCGGGCATCGGGCCACAGTGACCGCCAGCGTGGACGTGACCAACACCGGGGACCGGGCCGGTGACGAGGTCGTCCAGCTGTACACGCACCAGCGAAAGTCGCGGGTCGAGACCCCGGTGAAGGCCCTGCGCGCCTTCGATCGAGTCCACCTCGAGCCGGGGGAGACCCGGACCGTACGGATGAGCTTCCCGGCGCGCGACCTGGGACACTGGGACGTCACCCGGAACACCTGGGTGGTGGAGAGCAGCAAGCACGACGTCTGGGTCGGCGGCTCGGCCGACGACATCCGGCAGCGTGCCGTCCTGGGCGTCAGCGGAGCCACCATCCCCGCCCGCGATCTCACCAAACCGATCCGGGCTGCCGACTTCGACGACTACAAGGGCATCGAGCTCGTGGACGAGTCGAAGTCGCACGGTGATTCCGTGGGCGGGACCGACGCCGGGGACTGGATCGCGTTCCGGGATGTGCGGTTCGACCGTAGGAGCGACGAGGTCAGCCTTCGCGTGGCGCGAGCGGCCGCTGGCGGTACGACCGTCCAGATCCGGCTCGACGATCCGGTCACCGGGCCAGTGGTCGGGAGGGCCACGGTGCCGAGCACCGGTGATCCGTACGAGTACACGACGGTCACAGCCCCGATCGCTGTGCGGCCCGGCCGACGCGACATCTACCTGACGTTCGGAGGCGAGCTGCGGCTCAGCCGACTGAGCGTTCGGTGATACGGGTGGGCCTCGTACGCCGGTGACGGCGTGCGGGGCCCATGCCGTGACGTCTATTCGGCCGGGGGCGCTGCCACCGAGCCGTGCTCGACATATCTGGGGGAGAGCAGCTCGAGCCGTGGCTCGAGGGTCCCCTCGATCTGCTCGATCAGCAGATCGACGGCCCGGTCGCAGCTGCGCTCCGGCACCAGCGGGATCGCATCGATCGATGTGGTGAAGATGGTGGTGTCGAACGTGGCGGCGGCCGAGACCACCGAAACGTCGGTGGGCACGTCCAGCCCCAGGTCGGCCAACGTCTCCAGCGTCGCGGTGTGCTGGTCCTCCTGGCCGTGCAGGATCAACCCGGTGGGTCGATCGGGAGCGCCCATCAACCGCGCCATCTCCTGACGAACGGCACGTACCGAGGTGTCCGGCGTCAGCAGTTCCGCCTCGACGCCGAGTCGCTCGGACTCCCGGGTCACCCCCGCCAGCAGCCGGGGCGGAAAGTTCGACGCTTCCGCGGTGTAGCTCTCCGCCGGGTGCCCGAGGAAGGCGATCCGCCGGTGCCCGGCGGACGCCAGCACCTGGACGGCCATCCGGCCGACGGCGGAGAAGTCGAGGTCGACGCAGACCAGCCCTGACGTCTCCGCCGGTACGCCGACCACCACTGAGGGCACCTGGAGCGTACGGGCGAGATCGACCCGTTCGTCGCGGGTCAGTACGTCGAGGATGATGATGCCGTCGACCGTGCCGTCCGCAGTCACCCGCTGCAGGCCGCCACCCGCCTCCTCCTGGGTCAGGAGGAGGACGTCGTAGTCGTGTCGTCGGGCAGCCTTCGCCGTGGCCAGCATGAACGCCATATGCGCCGAGGTGAAGGTATTGGCCCGCAGCGGTTCAGTGACGGCGATGATGGAGGTCCGCCGTCGTGCGAAGGCCCGTGCACGGGCGTTCGGTTGGTATCCCAGCTCCGCGGAGATGCGCTGGATGCGCTTGCGCGTTCCCGGCGCGACCGACCGCTTGCCGGACAGGGCGTACGACACGGTGCTGATCGAAACTCCCGCGGCGGTCGCTACATCGTGAATCGTCGTCACAGTAGGACCTCTGTCGGTGTTGGTGGGGCGTGGAGTCGTGCTCGATTCTATGCCACCCGGGTCGGTAGGCCCGGCTGGGTGATGTTGGTGCGGAAGTCTCCCAGCGCCCCAGATTGGGGTTCGGTTCAGTTCACGGGTAGAGTTCGTATTGCGACGCGGGGTGGAGCAGCTCGGTAGCTCGCTGGGCTCATAACCCAGAGGTCACAGGTTCAAATCCTGTCCCCGCTACTCCAAGACGAAGGCCCGGACCGAGAGGTCCGGGCCTTCGTGGTTTCTGGGCTGTGTGGTCCGGCCCGCTACGAGCGGAACGGCCCGCTGATCTCGTAGGTGATGCCGCCGCTGGACGAGCCGCTGGTGCCTCGCTGGGAGGAGAAGTACATGCGGTTGCCGGCCGGGTTGAACGCCACACCGCACAGCTCTGACGAGCTCTGCCCGGTGACCCGGAGGAAAGGCGCCACGACGTCGTCGGGGGTGATGATGCAGATCTCCATGTTGCCGCCGTCCTCGGCGACGTACAGGTCTCCTGCCGAGGCGCCGGTGATGTTGTCGACGCCGGTGAGCGGCGGGTTGCTGGTCAGGTTGTCGTCGTAGACCACGTCGAGAGTGTTGGCGGCAGCGTTGTAGGCCCACACCTTGTTGTCGCCCTTGGTGGTGAAGTAGCAGATGTCATTTCGGTAGTAGGCGCCTTCACCGCCGTTGAACAGCTTCATGTTCGACACCTGGTCGCGCGTGGGCGTGGGCGAGCCGTCCGGGTCGGGGACATCGGCCCAGGTGAGGTTCGTGGTGAGCACCTGCAGCTTCCCGGCGGACAGGTCTCCCCAGGTGGTCGGGACGAAGCGGTAGAAGCCGCCGTCGCTCTTGTCCTCGGTCTGGTAGACGACCTTGCGGACCGGATCGCAGGCTGCGGCCTCGTGCGTGAACCGGCCCATCGCGGCACGACGGACCGCGGGCTTGACGCCCCACGGGTCGGTCTCCCAGCTGTAGCCCGTGTCGTGCTCCTCGCACGAGATCCAGGTGTTCCACGGCGTCGGCCCACCCGCGCAGTTCCGGGTCGTGTTGCCGAGGATGCGGTAGGCGCTGGTGATGTTGGCGTTGCTGTCGAACTTGAGGGCGCTCACGCCGCCGGCGCCACTGCTCATCTCCGAGTTGGAGACGTAGATCCAGCCGGTTCCGTCGGCGAAGCAGACCCCGCCGTCCGGGGCGCTGTGCCAGGTGTACCCGGTGTTCGCGACGGTCCTCGTCGAGCGGGCGACCACCCGGCTGGTGAACCCAGCAGGCAGCATGATGCCGTTGACGTCGGCGGCCAGGAGAGCGCCATAGGGGCTCGGTCCGGTCTTGGCTGGGTAGGCGATGGCGGGACGAGTGACGCTGAACCCGAAGGCGACGGTTCCAGCGCCGACAACGGCGGCACGTAAGAAGTTGCGACGATCCATGGTGGAGTCCTTCTGGAGTCTCGGCAGATGGAAATGTGCGCGACATACGCTAGAGATCCGGGCCCTGGTCGAGGCGTCTTCAGGACGAACAATGCTCAACGCACAGGCGCCGACCGGGGCGGAGGACAACGGCCCGATTTCGGAGGACGATGGGGCCATGAGCGTGGACGTGCTGGTGGAGACGACGATCCGGCGATCGCCGGCCGAGGTGTCTGCGTACGCCGGCGACCCGAGCAACGCCCCGACCTGGTACGCCAACATCCGCTCCGTCGACTGGCGTACGGCGCCGCCGGTGCGGGTGGGGTCGAGGATGGACTTCGTGGCCCAGTTCCTGGGGCGCAGGCTGGCCTACACCTACGAGGTGGTCGAGTGGGTGCCGGCGGAGCGGCTGGTGATGCGTACGTCGGACGGACCGTTCCCGATGGAGACGACCTACACGTGGGAGCCTGCAGGGGAGGGCGGCACCCGGATGACGCTGCGCAACCGCGGCAACCCGTCCGGTTTCTCGCGGGTCGCCGCGCCGGTGGTGGAACGCGCCATGCGGCGGGCGACGACCAAGGACCTGGCCAGGCTGAAGGCGGTCCTCGAGTCCTGAGGCATTGCGTCCGGGTGTGTCCGGACCGCTGTGCCTGACCGTTATCGGCGGCATTTGGTGACAGGGTTTGGCCATGAGCGAGGACGCGGTCGACGAGGAAGCGACGAGGCTGCGAGCCCTCGGCGTGCGTGTTCGGCAGGGGGCTCGGGACCTGCTTCCGACCACGTCGTTGACGCTGCGCGGGGGAGAGGTCGCGGTGGCTGTCGGACCGCCGGGAGGCGGACACACGTCGTTGGCTCTCGTCCTTGCCGGGCGGCTCCGGCTGGACGCGGGCAGGGTGGAGGTGGACGGGGACGCGTCGCCTCGTGTCCTGCAGGCCGCGGTGGCGCTGGTCGACGTGCCGGGTGTCTCCGAGCCGGACGAGATCGTGCCGTTCCGCACGATCCTCGGCGAGGAGCTCGCCATGGCGAAGCAGAAGCCGAGTGCTGCGGCCATCGACGGCTGGCTGGGGGAGTACGACCTCACGACCGACATCACCACGGAGGCGGTCCCGCCGGGGCCGCGCCTGGAGATCCTCGCGCGGATGGCGCTGCTGCGGCCAGGCACCCGCTTTCTCGTCCTCACCTACCCCGAACGCCTCGGCCTGCCGGTCGCACAGTGGCTGGACATCGCCAACGACCTCGCCGGTTCCGAGAGCCGGCCAGGTGTCCTGGTCACCGCGAGCCGTGCGGTCGCGATCCCGGCCGGAGTGCGTACGTTCACCATCGGTCCGACGGAGGAAGCATGAACTCGCTGCGTATCGCCCTGACCGAGCTGCGCCGGATCACGGCCGGACGGCTGGCGAAGCTCGTGATCGTGGCGCTCGTCCTCGTTCCCACGCTCTACGCCGGGCTCTACCTCTACGCCAACCACGATCCGTACGCTCACTTCGATGAGCTCCCGGCGGCGCTCATCGTGGAGGACCCGGGGCCACCACGACCGACGGCACGAAGATCGACGC
>JALZDD010000239.1 GCA_030862715.1 Actinomycetota bacterium
ATCAGGCGTGACCGTCGAACATCGAGGTCACCGAGCCGTCCTCGAAGACCTCGCGGATCGCGCGGGCGAGCATGGGGGCGATGGAGAGCGTGGTGAGCTTGTCGAACTGCTTCTCCTCCGGCACCGGGAGGGTGTTGGTGATGACGACCTCGGTGGCGGTGGAGTTCTTCAGCCGGTCGACGGCTGGGTCGGAGAGGATCGCGTGGGTGGCGCAGATGATCACGCCGGCAGCACCGTCGGCCATGAGCGCGTCGGCGGCCTTCACGATCGTGCCACCGGTGTCGATCATGTCGTCGGTGAGGATGCAGATGCGGTCCTTGACCTCACCCACGACGCGGTTGGCGACGGTCTCGTTGGGCCGGTTGATGTCGCGGGTCTTGTGGATGAACGCCAGCGGCGCCCCACCGAGCCGCGCGGCCCAGCGCTCGGCGACCTTGATCCGGCCGGCGTCGGGAGAGACGACGGCGAGGGGCTGGTTGCCGTACTTGTCCTTGATGTAGTCGGTCAGCAGCGGCAGCGCCATCAGGTGGTCGACGGGACCGTCGAAGTAGCCCTGGAGCTGGTCGGCGTGGAGGTCGACGGAGATGATCCGGTCCGCACCCGCGGTCTTGAACATGTCTGCGACCAGACGGGCCGAGATCGGCTCGCGTCCGCGGTGCTTCTTGTCCTGGCGGGAGTAGCCCCAGAACGGCATCACGACGGTGATCCGCTTGGCCGAGGCACGCTTCAGCGCATCGACCATGATCAGGTGCTCCATGAGCCATTGGTTGATCGGCGCCGTGTGCGACTGGATGACGAACGCGTCCGAACCGCGCACCGACTCCTCGTAGCGTACGTAGATCTCGGAGTTGGCGAAGTCGTAGGCCGAGGTCGGCGTCAGCTTCGTTCCCAGAAGGTCGGCGACCTCCTCGGCGAGGACCGGGTGAGCCCGGCCGCTGAAGAGCATCAACTGCTTCTCGGTGGTGCGCTTGGTCATGTGCTGGCTCCTACCCCCGGGGTCACTGCACTTGGATTCTCCATCAACTTCGCTGCCGGACCCAACCCCGGGGGTCACTCGCCTGTCGCCGGGGGTTCACCGAGGATGGGTACGCCCGACTCGAGTGCCGCCTCGGCCGCGGCCGCCTGGGGTGTGCCTGCCCTCTTCGCCAGCGCCCACCCCTCGATGATCCGCTGCTGACCTGCGGAGACGGCCAGCGCACCGGGCGGGACGTCCTCCCGGATGAGGGCCTCGCCACCTGTCGTCGCACCATCTCCGACGACCACCGGGGCGACAAAGGTCACACCTGAGCCCGACTTCACGTGGCGCCCGATGCGGGTCTTGTGCTTGTTGACCCCGTCGTAGTTGGCGAAGATCGTGCCGGCCCCGATGTTGGAGCCCTCCCCGATCGTCGCGTCGCCGACGTAGGACAGGTGGGGCACCTTGGCGCCGGGCCCGATGGTCGAGTTCTTGACCTCGACGAAGCCTCCGATCTTGCCCTCCTCGCCGAGCACCGTGCCCGGGCGCAGGTAGGAGAACGGCCCGACGTTGGCACCGGGCCCGACGACGGCGAGCTCTGCCTGCGTACGCACCACCCGGGCGCCGTGGCCGACCTCGGTGTCCTTCAGCGTGCAGTCGGGGCCGACCACCGCGTCCTCGTCGATCCGGGTGGCACCGATGAGCTGGGTGCCGGGCAGGATGGTGACGTCGGGCGCGAGCTCGACGTCGGCGTCGATCCAGGTCGTGGCCGGGTCCATCACGGTGACCCCGTCCTTCATCCATCGGGTCACGATCCGGTCGTTGAGGATCTTCCCGAGGGCGGCGAGCTGCGCCCGATCGTTGGCGCCCTCGGCCTCGCTGACGTCGTCGAGGACGAACGCGTCCACCCCCAGCCCGTCCGAGACCGCCAGCGCGATCGCGTCGGTGAGGTAGAACTCCTTCTTGGCGTTGTCGTTGCCGATCCGCGGCAGCACATCGGCCAGGAAGCGGCCGTCGAAGGCGATGATCCCCGAGTTGATCTCGGTGATCGCCCGCTCCTCGTCGGTCGCGTCCTTCTCCTCGACGATCCCGGTGACCCCGGCGTCACCGCGCAGGATCCGGCCGTAGCCGAACGGCTCCGGGACGATCCCGCTCAGGATCGTCGCGGCCCGGCCGGCGGCCTCGTGGTCGGCCACCAGCGCGCGCAGCGAATCACCTCGCAGCAGGGGCGTGTCGCCGTACGTCACCAGGACCGTCCCGCCGGAGACCGCGCCGGCCTCGACCGCCACCCGCACGGCGTGCGCCGTGCCGAGCTGCTCGGTCTGGACCGCGATCACGGCCTCGGGCAGGATCTCGGTGATGTGGGGCTCGACCAGCTCACGCTGGTGTCCCACGACCGCGACGACACGGGACGCTCCGGCCTCCGAGACGGCGGCCAGGACATGGCCCACGAGACTCCGGCCCGCGATCTGGTGGAGCATCTTGGGAGTCTTGGACTTCATCCGGGTGCCGCCGCCGGCGGCCAGCACGATCACGGTGAGCTCGCTCATGTTGGCTCAGTCTAGGCCGCCGCGCCCGGGCGCCGATCCGGGGTCAGCGGACCCGTTCCTCGGCCGCGTTGAGGACCCCGATGATCTGGTCGTAGTCGCCGCGGACCTCGGCGTAGCGAAGCAGCTTGACCTGCTCCACGAGCACCTCGTGAGCCTCCGGATCGGCCTCGAGGAGCGCCATCACCTCGTCGACGTACGCCTCGAGCGGCATCGCGTGCTCGGAGCTCTCGTGGCCCGGCATCAGGGCCGTCCGGACCGCCGGCGGGACGAGCTCGGTGACCTGGATCCCGATCGGCGCCAGCTGCATCCGGATCGACTCCGAGAGCTGATGGATCGCCGCCTTGGTCGCGTTGTAGGTCGGCGTGAACCGCAGCGGCGTGTGGGCCAGCCCCGAGGAGACGGTGAGGATCGTGGCGCCGGGACGCCCGCGCAGCTGCGGCACGAGCGCGTCGATGAGCCGGATCGGACCGAGCACGTTGGTCACCACGGTCTCCTCGGCATCGGCGAGGAAGCCCGCCGTGGTCCAGTCCTCCTGGCGCATGATCCCGGCCATCGCGACGAGCACGTTCAGGTCCGGGAAGCGGCTGACGACATCAGCGGTCGCCTCCGCGATCGAGGCCGCGTCGGCGGTGTCGATGCGGACGGTGTCGAAGCCGTGCACCTGGGCGAGCTCGGAGAGCAGCGACGTACGCCTGCCGCCGATGATGACGGTGTTGCCGCGCTCCTTCAGGCGCAGGGCGAGAGCGAGGCCGATCCCGGAGGTCGCTCCGGGGATGAAGATGGTGTTTCCGGTGATGTTCATGCCTCCACCTTGCGGCGGCGGATCCGGCTGCGGGAGAGACCTGGTGATCGTGGGATCGGCGGTCCCTGGTTGCGTACGAGCCCAACCCGCATCATGGATGCCATGGACCGCGCCTCCCTCGCCGACTTCCTCCGACGCCGCCGTGAGGCGCTCCGCCCGCAGGACGTCGGCCTGGTCGCCGGACCCCGCCGGCGCACGCCCGGCCTGCGCCGCGAGGAGGTCGCCGCGCTGACCGGGATGTCGACCGACTACTACGTACGCCTCGAGCAGCAGCGCGGCCCGCAGCCCTCCGACCAGATGCTCTCCGCGCTCGCCCGGGCGCTGCGCCTGACCATCGACGAGCGCGACCATCTCTACCGGCTGGCGGGTCACAACGCCCCGCGGCGTACGTTCGAGGACGGCCACGTCGCCCCGGCGCTGCTCCGCGTGCTGGACCGGCTCGACGACACTCCGGCGATGATCATGTCGGCGCTCGGCGAGACGCTGGTCGCCAACCGGCTCGCGACCACGATCTTCGGGGACCGGGCGGCGCTGACCGGCTGGGACCGCTGTGAGGCCTACCGCTGGTTCACCGATCCCTCGACGCGGAGCGTCTACCCGCCGGACTACCACGACACGCACGGCCGGGGTCTGGTGGCCAGCCTGCGGATGGCCTACGGAGCACTCGGCGAGCGCTCCCGCGCAGGCGAGCTCGTACGCCTCCTGCTCGACAGGTCCGAGGAGTTCCGCGAGCTGTGGGAGCGGCACGAGGTCACCCACCGCTACGAGGACCACAAGACGCTGGTGCATCCGCAGGTCGGCCGTATCGACGTCGACTGCCAGGTGCTGTCCACCCAGGATCAGGGCCAGGTGCTGCTGGTGCTGACGCCGGTGCCCGGCAGCGAGGCGGAGGAGAAGATCCGGCTGCTCGCGGTGCTCGGTCACGAGGAGTTCAGCGCGCCCTAGGTGACACCCTTGCCCAGGTCGAGGACGAGGACCGCCATGTCGTCGGAGGGCGGCACGGCGGAGAAATCGGCGACCGCCCGCAGCAGCCGGTCGGCGACGGCCTGCGCTCCCAGGTCGATGCCCGTGGCGAGGACGGCCTCGACCCCGGCATCCTCGAACATCGAGTCACCACCGGCACGCCGCTCGAGGACACCGTCGGTGACGACGACGAGGCGGTCGCCCCGCTCCACCGTCACCTCCTCCTCGATGTAGTCGACCGCGTCGAGCACCCCGAGGAGCGCCTGCGACCGGCCGACCCGACGGGCGGGGACACCAGGCCGGGCGCGGGTGACCAGGAACGGCGGCGGGTGGCCCGCACAGACGAGCCGCACCCGGAAGCGGGAGGCGGAGGTGACCTCGAGCGTGCCGCACACCAGCGTGATGAACCGGCCCCGCAGGCCCTCGTCGCTGATCGCGGCGTTGAGCCGCTCCAGAGTCGGCGCGATCGGGATGCCGGCCCGCATCAGCGCTCGCACCGTGTGCCGAGACATCCCGGCGACCGCGGCCGCCTCCGGCCCGACGCCGCACACGTCGCCCACCATGAATGCCCAGCGCCCGGCGCCGAGCGCGAAGATGTCGTAGAAGTCGCCGCCGGCGTCGTTGAACTCCCCCGTCGGCTCGTAGCCCACCCCGATGTCGACGCCCGGGATGTCCGGCAGGACCGCCGGCAACAGGCTGCGCTGCAGGGACCGGCCGATCTCCTGGAGCTCGGTGTGGGCGCGGGCATTGTCGATGGCCAGTGCCGCCCTGCGCGCGACGGCCTCCGCCACCATCAGGCGCTCGCGACGCAGCGGCTCACCGTCCGGCCGCCCGAGGGTGAGCCAGCCGATGATCCGGTTGCGTGCCTCCAGCGGAAGGATCGCGACCTCACCCTCGATGTCGGGCTCGGCCGGAGCCTCCGGGCCGTCCGGCTCCGCCTCCTCCAACGCGTCCCGCACCGCGTCGAGCTGGTGCTCGTCCGCGTGCCAGGCGAACTGGAGCCGAGGATGGTCACGGGCGTCGTTGAGGTAGATGCCGCACCACGTCGCCAGCCGCGGCACCACGATCTGCCCGGTCATCGCGGTCGTCGTCTCCAGGTCCAGCGACGCGGCCAGCATCACGCTGGCCTCGCTCTGGAACGTCAGCCATGCGCGGCGCTCGCTGTCGGCAGCCCGCGTGGATGCCCGGTCGACACTTGGCGCGGCCCAGTCCGCGACCCGCTGCAGCTCGGCGCCGTCCTCGGTCGTGAAGCTGCCCGATCCCTTCTTGGCAACCGCCAAGGTGCCGATCACCCGGCCTTCGAAGGCCACCGGGGCGGTCACCAGCGAGCGCAGCTCGAGCCCTCGGAGCAGCTCGACCGGCGTCGCCCGCAGGTCGCCGATCGCCAGCGGCCGGAACGACGCCTTGAGGCTCGGCGCACCGCCCTCGCCGCGGCGCACGCTCCGTCCCTTGATCGGCGTCGCCTCCCCGCTCGTCGCGGCCACGACGAACCGGTCCTCCATCTCGTCCTCGAGCAGGAGGTACGCAGCGTCTGCCTCGAAGAGCTCCCGGGTCTGCTCCACCACGAGGTCGAGGATGTCGGCGAGCGCGAGCTGGTTGAGGGCGAGCCCGCTCAGCCCCAGCGGATCCCGGCCGGGCGTGGGCACGCTCTCCCGGCGGCGTACGTCCTTGCCCTCCGGGACTCCCCCGTTGGGTGAATCCTCGCCGAGGGTCGTCTCCACGAGCGCGAACGCGGCCCAGACCCGCTTGTGGTCCCGGCGGTACTCCACCCCCCACGCCGTCGACAGCGCCGAGGTGATGAGCAGCCCGCGCCCGTGCTCCCCGGCCCCGGGCCGGGCGTTCGCACCCACCGGGAGCACCCGGGTCGGGTGCTGGTCGAAGACGTCGATGCGGAGCCGGTCCTCCTCGCGTACGACCGCCACTGTCATCGGCGTGCCGGCGTGGGTCACGGCGTTGGTCACCAGCTCGCTGGTCAGCAGGACGACGTCGTCGAGGAGGTCGTCGAGGCCCCAGTCGGCGAGCACTTCGCGCGCGAAACGGCGTGCTTCGGAGACCGACGTCGGTGCCGGCTCGAAGGTGCGCGAGAGTGTCTTGGCTCCGATACTCATGACCACCGCCGATTGTGCACCCCTTTGGCGCTGGTATGGCACTGATCACGGCAAGGTACCGGCAGGTAGGTCAAGGAATTACCAGAATCGGTGGTGAACGAGCATTTGTGGGCCACGGCGAGCCGTGGGGTGCGACACTTCAGCAGACGCGTGTCTCAGCGCGAGAGGAGGCAGGGATGTCCTCATCGGCGGACTCATCGAGGTCGACCACGCCGCCCGAGCAGGTGATGGTCGATCAGGTCACGCTGCGCCAGCTCAAGGACGCGATGACCGCGATGCGCGACGGCATCTTCACGGGCCGGCTCGAGCCTGTCAACGGGCCGCTCGGCGACCTCGCCTCCATCCACAACGAGATCGCCGAACGGCTGAACCACCTGACCGGCGAGATCGCGCGCGTACGCCGCGAGGCGGGCCGCGACGGCCACCACGACGAACGGCTCCGGCCGAGCATCGGCGGCGGTGCCTGGGCCGGCGCCGTCGAGGACGCCAACAAGCTGGTCGCCGACCTGGCACGCCCGACCGCCGACGTCGCCCGGGTCGTCGCCGCCGTCTCCGCGGGCGACCTCACCCAGACGATGGACGTACGCCACGGCAGCCGCGCCCTCAAGGGCGACCCGCTGCTGGTCGCCAAGAGCGTGAACGGCCTGGTCGCCCAGCTCGCCACGATCACCGAGGAGATCGCCCGGGTCACCCGCGAGGTCGGCACCGAGGGCAAGCTCGGTGGCCGCGCCCGGGTGCGGAACGCCTCCGGCACCTGGCGCGACCTCGTCGACGCGGTCAACACGATGTCCTCGCGGCTGACCGCCCAGGTCCGCGACATCGCCGAGGTCACCACCGCCGTTGCCAACGGCGACCTGTCCCGCACTGTCACCATCGAGGTCTCCGGCGAGATGGCGCAGCTCAAGGACACCGTCGACCGGATGGTCGGCCAGCTGTCCTCGTTCGCCGCCGAGGTCACCCGTGTCGCCCGCGAGGTCGGCACCGAGGGCCGCCTCGGCGGCCAGGCCGACGTGCGCGGTGTCTCCGGCACCTGGCGCGACCTGACCGACTCGGTCAACACGATGGCCTCCAACCTGACCTCCCAGGTGCGCGGGATCTCCTCGGTCGCCAAGGCCGTCGCCCGCGGCGACCTGTCGCAGCAGATCACGGTCACCGCGCGCGGTGAGGTCGCCGAGCTCGCCGAGACGCTCAATTCGATGACCGCCACCCTGCAGACCTTCGCCGACGAGGTCACCCGCGTCGCCCGCGAGGTCGGCACCGAGGGCATCCTCGGAGGTCAGGCCGAGGTTCCCGGCGTCGCCGGCCGGTGGAAGGACCTCACCGACTCGGTGAACTCCATGGCTTCCAACCTGACCAACCAGGTCCGCGACATCGCCCAGGTCACCACCGCGGTGGCCGGAGGCGACCTGTCCCAGAAGATCACCGTCGACGTCCGCGGCGAGCTCTACGAGCTCAAGACCACCGTCAACACCATGGTCGACCAGCTCTCCGCCTTCGCCGACGAGGTGACGCGTGTCGCCCGCGAGGTCGGCACCGAGGGCATGCTGGGCGGCCAGGCCGAGGTGCCGGGCGTCGGCGGCCGGTGGAAGGACCTCACCGACTCCGTCAACTCCATGGCGACCAACCTCACCAACCAGGTCCGCAACATCGCCCAGGTCACCACCGCAGTGGCCGGAGGCGACCTGTCCCAGAAGATCACCGTCGACGTACGCGGCGAGCTCGCCGAGCTCAAGACCACCGTCAACACCATGGTCGACCAGCTGTCCGCCTTCGCCGACGAGGTCACCCGTGTCGCCCGCGAGGTCGGTGGCGAGGGTCAGCTCGGCGGCCAGGCCGCGGTGCCCGGTGTCTCCGGCACCTGGCGCGACCTGACCGACTCGGTGAACTTCATGGCCGGCACGCTGACCGCTCAGGTCCGCAACATCGCCCAGGTCACCACCGCGGTGGCCCGCGGCGACCTGAGCCGGCAGATCACCGTCGACGCCCGTGGCGAGATCCTCGAGCTCAAGTCGACCATCAACACCATGGTCGACCAGCTCTCCTCCTTCGCGGCCGAGGTCACCCGCGTCGCGCGCGAGGTCGGCACCGAGGGCAAGCTCGGCGGCCAAGCCGATGTGCACGACGTCTCGGGCACCTGGAAGGACCTCACCGACTCGGTCAACTCGATGGCCTCCAACCTGACCTCCCAGGTCCGCAACATCGCCCAGGTCACGACGGCGGTGGCCAACGGCGACCTGTCGAAGAAGATCGACGTCGACGCCCGTGGCGAGATCCTCGAGCTCAAGACGACGATCAACACCATGGTGGACCGCCTGTCGGCGTTCGCCGACGAGGTGACCCGGGTGGCCCGCGAGGTCGGCACCGAAGGCAAGCTCGGTGGTCAGGCCGAGGTCATGGGCGTGTCAGGAACGTGGGAACGGCTGACCGAGCGGGTCAACCACCTCGCCAGCAACCTCACGACCCAGGTGCGGGCCATCGCGGCGGTGGCCACCGCCGTCACCAACGGTGACCTCACGGGGCAGATCACGGTGGACGCTTCGGGCGAGGTCGCCGAGCTCAAGGACAACATCAACCAGATGGTCGAGACGCTGCGGGCGTTCGCCGAGCAGGTCACCCTGGTCGCCCGCGAGGTCGGCACCGAAGGCATCCTCGGCGGCCAGGCACGGGTGCCCAACGTGGCCGGGACCTGGAAGGACCTCACCGACAACGTCAACTTCATGGCGCGGAACCTGACCAGCCAGGTTCGCAAC
>JALZDD010000266.1 GCA_030862715.1 Actinomycetota bacterium
CGTCAGCGACCCGACGGCTGCCAGCTCGGCCGGCAGCGTACCCATGAGCGCGTGGGCGAGCACCGACTTGCCCGAGCCGCTCTCCCCGACGATCGAGAGCGCACGCCCGGCCTCGATCCGCACCTCGGGTACGTCGGCCAGGACGAGCGATCCGGTGCGTACGACCACTCCGGTGGCTTTCAGGTTCATCGCCCCTCCTCCGGGGATCGCAGCCCGAGCAGGCAGACGGTGAGCAGGAACAGGACCCCGACCGGGGCCAGCGGCATCCACGGCGCCGCGTCGTAGAACGGGAACGACTCGGTGATCATCAGTCCCAGCTCCGCGCGTGGCGGCTGGAGGCCGACCTTGACGAAGCCGAGCGTCGACATCGCCAGGATCGAGGTGACCATGCCGAGCGACGCCAGCGTCACGAGCAGCGGGCGCAGCGACGGCCACAGATGGCGACGGACGACGTGGATCCAGCCGAGCCGAAGCAGCCCGGCCGCCTCCACGGCGGGCGAGCCGAGCACCAGGGCGCTGCGTGCCCGCACCACCCGGAAGAACTCCACCCACTGCACCAACGCGAGCCCCACGTAGAGCGCCACCATGCTCCCGGGCGCGGCGAGCGCCGAGACCAGCAGCACCACGAGCAGCGCCGGCACCGCCACGAAGGCCTCCGAGACCGAGCGCAGCAGCGCGTCGACCCAGCCACCGAACCAGGCCGAGGCGACCCCGGCGACGCAGCCGAGGACCAGCGCGGTCGCCACGCACACCAGTGCGAGCAGCAGCGAGACCCGGGTGGCGTGCGCCACCCGGGAGGCGACGCTACGCCCGTAGTCGTCCGTCCCGAGCGGGTCCGACAGCGACGGCGGCTGCAGGTAGCGAGCCAGGTCCTGACTCGCTGGGTCGGGCAGCACCAGCGGCCCGACCAGCGCGAACGCGGCGATCAGGACCAGTCCACCGACAGCGGCGATCCGAGTCCACGACCGCTGCGGCTTGGAGCCGAGCGTCTGCTCCAACATCAGCATGCTCATGCCGCCACCGCCCGTCCCCGCGGCCGCGGGTCGAGCCAGGCGACGGCCAGGTCGACCAGCGTGTTGACCAGCACGATCAACAGCGCCAGCACCAGCGCGGACGCCTGCAGCACCGGGATGTCACGCCAGAAGACGGCGTGGACCAGCGAGTGGCCGAGCCCGTCCCAGGCGAAGAGGCTCTCCACGACGACGACTCCTTCGATCAGTACGACGAACTGCACCCCGAGGTACGGCACCAGCACGACCGCCGCGTTGCGCACCACGTGTCTGGCAAGCACCCACCTGTCGGCCAGGCCCTTGGTCTGGGCGAACTCCACGTACGCCGAGCCACGGACCTCCACGACGGCGTCCCTGGTCACCCGCGCGATGAGCCCGGAGAGCCCGAGGCCCAGGGTCAGCGCGGGCAGCACGATGCTTCCGCCGCCGTGCCCGACCGCCGGGAAGAGCCCCAGTTGCGCCGAGAGCACGATCATCAGCAGCAGCCCGAGCAGGAACGGCGGCACGGCCCGTACGCCGGCGACCCACAGCGACGCGAACCGGTCGGCGATCCCGCCCGGCCTGCGGGCTGCCACGACCCCGATCCCGGCACCCAGGACCACCGCGATCACGATCGCGAGCCCGGCAAGCTGCAGCGTGCCCGCCAGGTAGAACCCGACCTCCTCGAGCACCGGCTGGGAGGTGACCAGCGACCGGCCCAGATCGAGCTGGAGGAGGTCGACCACCCACGCGCCGAGCTGCTGCCACAGCGGCTGGTCGAGTCCCAGCTCGTCGCGCACCTGGGCGGCCGCGGCTGCGTCGACCATGTCGTAGCCGTAGCGCCCCGCCGCGATCCGGTAGGCGATGTCCCCCGGCAGCCGCTGGGTGATCACGAAGCACAACGCGGATACGCCGACCGCCACCGCCAGGGCCTGCGCTGCCCGCCGGACGAGGACGCCTCCGACGACCCGGGTCCTCACGACGCGAGCTCGACGTCGGTGATCCGCCAGGTGGTCTCGAGGGAGTCCAGGACGAACCCGTCGACCCGGTCGCCGACCGCGGCGTTCATCCGGTACCACGCGACCGGGACCAGCGGCAGCTGCTCCTGAGCCGCACGCACGATCGTCTCGCGATGCACGGCGCCCTCGGCACCGTCGGCTCCCGTCGTCAGCGCGGCCACGGCCTGCGAGACGGCCGGATCGCTCCAGCCCATGGCACCCCAGTCGGAGCCACCCTCACCGAAGGTGTCGGCGACGGTCGGCAGCGGGTCGGTGACCAGCGCGAAGAACTGGGCGACGAGCGCCATCTGCAGGGTGCCGTCGGCGTGCTTGGCCGGGATCTCGCTGGAGTTGGAGACCTCGACGTCCACCTGGACGCCGACCTTGGCGAGCTCGGCCTGGATGGCGGTGGCCAGCGCCGGCAGCTCGGGCCGGTCGGGGTAGGTCAGCAGCTCGAGCCGCAGCGGATCGCCGTTCTTGGCGAGAGTGCCGTCAGCGCCGGCCCTCCAGCCCGCCTCGGCCAGCAGCTCCTTGGCACCCTCGGGGTCGTAGCTCAGCGGCTCGAGGTCCGCGTCCCAGTCCTTCAGGGTCGGCGGCATGAGCTGGGTCGCAGCGAGCTCCTTCTCCCTCAGCACCGCCTCGGCGATCGCCTCCCGGTCCAGCGCCAGGCTGATCGCCTGCCGGACACGTACGTCCTTCAGAGCCGGGTCACCGGCGTTCATCTTCATGTGGATCGTGCGGGGCTGCAGCGTCGAGGCCATGTCCACGCCGTCGGTCTTCTCGACCCGCTCGCGACCGGCCGGCTCGAGCCCGAAGACCACGTCGGCCTGGTCGCTGGTGGCCATCACCGCGCGGCTCTCGGCGCGGCCGACGGCTTGGAAGGAGACCTTCTCGACGTCGGGCTCCTCACCACGCCAGTCGGCGACGCGTACGGTCTCGATGCGGGAGGGCATCTGGACCGTCTCGATACGGTAGGGCCCGGTGCCGATCACGTCCTCGACCTTCCCGTCCTTGTCGTAGGCCGAGGGCGCCAGAATCGCGGTGCTGTAGTGGCTGAGCACCGCGGGGAGGGACACGTAGGGGTCGGCGAGCTCGATGACCACCGAGCTGCCCTCCGCGCGGATCGCCTCGACGCCGACATCGGCCAGCGGGCTGGCCGCCTCGGCGGCCGCCTTGTCGAGCACTGCGACGACGTTCTCGGCGGTCATCGGCTCGCCGTCGTGGAACTTGGCGTCCTCGACCAGCTCGAAGGTCCAGGTCCTGTTGTCGTCCTCGGCTGTCCACGTCGTGGCCAGTCCGGGTGCGAGAGCGCCGTCGATGTCGGCGGTCACCAGCGTCTCGGTGACCTGGAGTCGGGTGAAGAAGTAGCCGTCCGCGGACGACTCGAGGCTGTGCAGCTCGAACGGTCCGGCGATGCGCAGCGTGTCGGTCGGGGCCGCGGATCGTGAGCCGCACGCGGTCGCCGCGAGGGCGACGGCGGCGAGGACCGCGATGCCTCGCAGGTGGGGGCGGATGTGCATGGTTGCTGCCTTCCAGTCAGGTGACGCCGAACCCTAAATGAGAACGGTTACCATCTGCAATTTGATTGG
>JALZDD010000275.1 GCA_030862715.1 Actinomycetota bacterium
TCACCGGCACCGACGAGTTCCCGGTGCCCGACCTGGTCGAGGTGCGCGGCGAGGTCTTCTTGTCCATCGAGGCCTTCGACAGGCTCAACGCCTCGCTGGTCGACGCGGGCAAGCCGATGTTCGCCAACCCGCGCAACTCCGCCGCCGGGTCGCTGCGCCAGAAGGACCCGCGGGTGACCGCGACCCGCGAGCTCGGGATGGTCTGCCACGGCATCGGTGCCCGGCAGGGCTTCCAGCCGGTCGCCCAGTCGCATGCGTACGACGCCCTGAAGGCCTGGGGGCTGCCCACCTCCAAGCGGGTCAAGGTGCTCAAGACCCTTGCGGAGGTCGAGGAGTTCATCGGCTACTTCGGCGAGCACCGCCACGACGTCACCGAGCACGAGATCGACGGTGTCGTGATCAAGGTCGACGACATCACGCTGCAGCGCCGTCTCGGCTCGACCAGCCGCGCGCCACGGTGGGCGATCGCCTACAAGTACCCGCCGGAGGAGGTCAACGCCAAGCTGCTCGCCATCGACGTCGGCGTGGGCCGCACCGGCCGGGTCACGCCCTTCGGCGTCATGGAGCCGACCAAGGTCGCCGGCTCGACCGTCGAGCGCGCGACGCTGCACAACGCCCACGAGGTGAAGCGCAAGGACGTACGCCCCGGCGACACGATCATCCTCCGCAAGGCCGGCGACGTCATCCCGGAGATCCTCGGCCCGGTGCTGCCGTTGCGACCCGAGGGGCTGCCGGAGTGGGTGATGCCCACCGAGTGCCCCGCGTGCGGCACGACGCTCGCCGAGCAGAAGGAGGGCGACAAGGACCTGCGCTGCCCCAACCACCGCGGCTGTCCGGCGCAGGTGCGCGAGCGGGTCTTCTTCGCCTCCGGTCGAGGTGCCTTCGACATCGAGGGGATGGGCTACGAGGCGGCGGACGCGCTGCTGGCCGCCGAGGTGATCACCAATGAGGGCGACATCTTCTCGCTCGACGAGGCCAAGCTCGCCACCACCGCGTTCTTCACCCGTGCCGCGAAGAAGGCCGAGAAGGAGGCCGGCGCCGGCGACCGGGTGCTCAACGCCAACGCGTTGGGGCTGCTGCGCAACCTCGAGGAGCGCAAGCAGGTCCCGCTGTGGCGGGTGCTGGTCGCGCTCTCCATCCGCCACGTCGGCCCGTCCGCGGCCCGGGCGCTGGCCACCGAGTTCGGCTCGCTGGACGCGATCTGGGCGGCCTCCCAGGAGGAGCTGGCCGCCACCGAGGGCGTTGGCGGGATCATCGCCGAGGCCATCGTCGAGTGGCGCCAGGTCGACTGGCACCAGGAGATCGTGGAGAAGTGGCGTACGGCCGGGGTCTCCCTCGCCGACGAGCGCGACGAGTCGGTGCCGCGGACCCTCGAGGGCCTGACCATCGTCGTCACCGGCTCGCTGGAGGACTTCTCCCGCGACGGCGCCAAGGAGGCGATCATCAGCCGCGGTGGCAAGGCCGCGGGGTCGGTGTCGAAGAAGACGGACTACGTCGTGGTCGGGGAGAGCGCGGGGTCCAAGGCCGCCAAGGCCGAGGAGCTGGGCCTCCCGATCCTCGACGAGTCGGCCTTCAAGACGCTCCTCGAGAACGGCCCTGCCGAAGCGTCAGTTTCTGACGCCGAGTAGTCAGGCTTTGACGTCGAGAGGTCGATCCCTGAGCGCGTGGCTCAGGAATCGACCTCTCGCGGTCAGGACTGGTGCATCGTTCCGCTGACGGTCGAGACGCCCTTCCTCAGCTCGATCGGAGCCGCGCAGGTCGTACAACGAGCCGCTCGTGGCCTCGCGGCAGTTGTCCTGCTCGTCGCACATCATGTACGGCGATGCAAGGACGCGTTGGCCGTCGGGCGCGATCCGGCGCGACCAACCCGTCGGGATAGTCGGACCTGCGCACGGTCAGGAGCACCTTGCCGGTGCCCACATCGACCACCCTCTGGGTACGGCCGACGACGCCCTCGACTGCTCGCCCATTGATCACCTCGGTTGTGTACGCACCTGGGAGACCCTTCGACTTCGACACGTTCCCGGCACGCCACTCGACGTCGAGAGTGCGGTCGTCGAGGGCGACGTACGCATGCTCGCCGTCGACCGCCACCGGTGGGGTCTTCCAGCCGGCCCAGGTGTACTTCATCTCCAGGGTGAGAGTCGGGTTCCCGAGGAGGTGCGGCGCACGTCGAGGTCTTCGTAGAAGCGGAGGACGACGACGGCTCGCTGTCGAGGCGGCAGCGATCCGTCCGATCTCTCGAGCCGGTTGTCAGGGTTGAAGACGCGGTCGGGCGACAGATTCGTTGTATGCGGCCGAAACTCGGCCAGGTCCGCGACGGCCGAGATGAGAGTTGGGGGCGCAGGCACCTAGGATGTGCGCATGCCAGAAATCACCCGCGACGAGGTCGCGCACCTGGCCGACCTCGCCCGCATCGACCTCAGCGACGCCGAGCTCGATCACCTTGCCCCGCAGCTTCAGGTGATCCT
>JALZDD010000303.1 GCA_030862715.1 Actinomycetota bacterium
TTTTGCCGCACTCTGAGCCCGTGCTGGAAACCTCTGCGCGACTGCTCGCGCTCCTCGGCCTGCTGCAGTCCTCGGCCGGCTGGACCGGCGCCGACCTGGCCACCCGGCTCGACGTCTCCGAGCGCACTGTGCGCAACGACATGACCAAGCTGCGCGAGCTCGGCTACCCGGTGGAGTCGGTACGCGGCCCGGGCGGGCGCTACCGGCTGGGTGCCGGCGGGAAGCTCCCGCCGCTGCTCCTCGATGACGAGGAGGCGCTCGCCGTCGCCGTCGGACTGCGGGCCGCGACGGGGATCACCGGCGTCGCGGAGACCAGCGCCAGGGCGCTCGGCAAGCTCGAGCAGGTGCTGCCCGACCACCTGCGCCGCAAGCTGGCCGCGGTGGTCGAGGCGATGGACGCCGGCCCGGTCAACACCGACAGCAACGTCCCCGACCCCGACGTCGACGCCGGCACCCTGCAGGGGCTGGCCACCGCGATCCGGGACCACGTCGGCGTACGCGCCGACTATCGCGACGAGCCCATCGAGGTCGAGCCCTACCGGCTCATCGCCTGGCAACGCCGCTGGTATCTCGTCGCCCGCGACCCCCGCGCCGACGCCTGGCTGCCGCTGCGCGTCGACTGGCTGCGTCTGAAGGTGCCCGGCGGGCGCCCGTTCCGTCCGGCCGACCCCACGCCGTTCGATGGGCAGAGCGACCTCACCGAGTTCGTCGTACGCGAGGTCGCCCGCACCGGCTGGGCCGTCCACGCCCGCCTGATCATCGCCGCCTCCGCCGAGGAGGTCATCTCCCGCATCAACCCCGCCGTCGGCACCGTCGAGCCGATCGCCCACGACCGCAGCGTCCTGGTCACCGGTGGCGACAGCCTCGAGGTCGTCGCCGTCTGGATCGGCATGCTCGGCCTCGACTTCACCGTCGAGTCACCCCCAGAGCTCCGCGACCACCTCGAGATCCTCGCGAAGCGCTACGCCGCCGCCATCGCCACCTGATCCAGCAATTCGGTGTCGTAGCGGACCTCCGCCTACTACTTTCAACTCGTGTTGATCGCGGAGGACCTTGTACTGCTGATCTTGGAGGATGCCACCGGCGGCCCCGTCAGGGGGCTTGGTGACGTGAGGAAGAGAAACACCCTGCTCGGAGGTGCTCTTCTCGCCGAGCTTGCGCTCACCGGCTCGATCGAAGTACGCAAGAAGTCCGTCCTGAGCGCCCCCAAGGTGCACCCGGTGACCGACGGCGTGCCCGCGGACTACTGCCTCCAGCAGGCCATCACGATCATCAGGGAGCGGCCGAAGTCCCCTCGGGCGCTGGTCAGCCGGATCGGTGATCAGAAGTTCGACTACTTCGCGGGCGTGCTCGCCGGGCGCGGCTTCATTCGCCAGGAGCGGCGCGGGGTTTTCCTCACCACCAAGACGTTCTGGCCGGTGGTCGACCCGCGGTCCAAGCAGCCTGTGCGCGGCCGGATAGCCACTGTGCTGCTCCACGGCGGCCATCCCGACCACCGCACAGGGACGGTGATCGCACTGCTCTCCGCGGTCGACCAGGCGCACCGGCTCTTCGTCTCCCCCTCGGTGCCGCCGCGGGTCGTCAAACAGCGCGCAAAGCAGATCGCCCGTGCCGACTGGGCCGCCGGTGCCGTACGCGACGCAATCGTCGCCACCCGCCAGGGCGTCGAGTCGAGCTTCGACGGTGGCGGTTTCAGCGACGGCGGTGGTGACGGAGGAGGCGGCGGCGACTGACTACCGTCCGCGCTGCTCCACCGCGTTGACGAACGCGCGCACGAGAGAGTGGACAGGGGCTCCGGCGAGTGCGCCGATGTGGGGCTGGAACATGCTGGTGACGTAGAACGGGTGGTCCGGAAACTCCAGGACCTCCGCGCCGGCGTCGTCCGCGGTGGCACCGACGACGACACCGATCTTCTCCAGCGCCATCACGGCCTCGGCGGTCGGGGCGTAGTTGCAGAAGTGCATGCCGACGAACGGCTCCTGCTGCCAGCCCGCGAAGCGGGTGCCGGGGACCGGGGTCACCAGCCGCTCCTCGCCGTAGAGCGAACAGGCCAGCGCGGCGACCGCGTTGTCCTCGCCCGCGCCGTCGGACTCGGCATGGGTCGCCGCGGAACCGAGCACGTTGCGCGTCCACTCCAGCACGGCGTACTGCATCCCAGCGCACACCCCGAGGAACGGGATCTCCCGCTCGCGGACGACCGTGAGCGCAGCGAGAACCGCGGCGTCATCGGCATAGGGAGAGCCAGGAACGAGCCAGACCCCGTCGTGGGCCGAGATGTCGAACCCGGAGTCGGTCGGCACCCACTCCGTCTCGACCCCGAGCTCTGCCAGCTGCGGCCGAAGCGCGTTGAGCTCCTGATGGCTACGGTGTCCCCGGTCGTCGCCGAGCAGTGCGATCATGCGCCGAATCCTCGCAGCCGGACGCAGCCCGATCCAACGATTTCAGCCGCGGGCGGAGTGGCCGCTACTCCGGCTTGATGCCCAGGCGGTCGAGCTCCTCGTCGATGATCGCGGTGTCCAGCTTCTGGAAGACCGGGGTGGGCTTGGCGACCGGGGTGCCGACGACGATCTCGTGGCGTCCCCAGGTCGGGGCGCCGGAGTAGTCGCCGGTGATGATCGGGTAGGGCTTGCCGTCGTCGAGGTCCTCGACCTCCTCGATGCGGGGCATCGGGGCGACCTCACCCTTGCCACCGAGCGCCTTGTCGATCTCGTTGGCGGAGAACGGCAGGAACGGGGACAGGATCAGGTTGAGGTCGGCGACGCACTGCGCCATCACGTGCAGCACGGTGCCGAGGCGCTCGCGGTCCTCGGGAGCCTTGGCCAGCTTCCACGGCTCGAGGTCGGTGACGTACTTGTTGACCTCGCCGACCGCACGCATCGCCTCGCCGATCGCCTGCTTCTGCCGATGACGGCCGATCAGGTCCCCCACGGTCCCGAACGCGGCGCCGACGGTGTCCAGGATCGCCTGGTCCGCCTCGGTCAGCGTCCCGGCCGCGGGCAGCTCGCCGAAGTTCTTCGCGATCAGGGTGGCGGTGCGGTTGACCAGGTTGCCCCAGCCGGCGACGAGCTCGTCGTTCGTACGCCGCACGAACTCCGCCCAGGTGAAGTCGGAGTCGTTCGACTCGGGGCCGGCGGCGGCGACGAAGTAGCGGAACGCGTCGGGCTGGTAGCGCGAGAGGAGGTCGCGCACGTAGATCACGATCTTCTTCGAGGAGGAGAACTTCTTGCCCTCCATCGTCAGGTACTCGCTGGAGACGACCTCGGTCGGCAGGTTGAGGATGCCGTACGCCCCCGGCTGGCCGCCCTTCGAGCCGCGGCCGTTGTAGGCGAGCAGCTCGGCCGGCCAGATCTGCGAGTGGAAGGTGATGTTGTCCTTGCCCATGAAGTAGTAGGACAGCGGCTCCGCGGCGGCGAGCTCGGCCGCGGTGGCTCCCTGCGGCCCCTCGGCCGGGTTCCACCACTTCCGCCAGGCCTCGGGGTCGCCCGAGCGCCGGGCCCACTCGATCGATGCAGACAGGTAGCCGATGACCGCGTCGAACCAGACGTACAGCTTCTTGGTCGGGTTCTCGCTCCACCCCTCGAGGGGCACCGCGATCCCCCAGTCGATGTCGCGGGTCATCGCGCGTGGGCGGATCTCCTTGAGGATGTTGCGGGAGAAGCCGATCACGTTCGGCCGCCAAAGGCCGGTGCGCTCGCGCTCGGCCAGCCACTCGGAGAGGGCATCGGCCAGGGCCGGGAGGTCGAGGAAGATGTGCTGGGTCTCGACGAACTCCGGGGTCTCGCCGTTGATCTTGGAGACCGGGTTGATCAGCTGGTCGGGGTCGAGCTGGTTGCCACAATTGTCGCACTGGTCGCCTCGGGCGCCCGGCGCGTGACAGATCGGGCACTCACCCTCGATGTAGCGGTCGGGCAGCGTCCGCCCGGTCGACGGCGAGATCGCGCCCTTGGAGGTCTGCTCGACGAAGTAGCCGTTGTTCCACACACCGAGGAACAGCTCCTGCACCACCGAGTGGTGGTTGGCCGAGGTGGTGCGCGTGTAGAGGTCGTACGTCAGGCCGAGCGAGGTCAGGTCCTCGACGATGATCCGGTGGTTCTTGTCGACGAGCTCCTGGGGCGTCACGCCGGCCTCGTCGGCGGCGATCAGGATCGGGGTGCCGTGCTCGTCGGAGCCGGAGACCATGAGCACGTCGTGGCCCGCCATCCGCATGTACCGACTGAAGACGTCGGAGGGCACGCCGAAACCGGCCACATGGCCGATGTGGCGCGGGCCGTTTGCGTACGGCCAGGCGACTGCGGACAGAACGTTGCTCATGGCCCCATCCTAGGGAGAGGGCGCCATCAGTTTTCTATCGACATGGCTATCGATGCGGGCAACCCGGATCACGGGTTGAACATCTGGTCCCGCTGGTAGGCGTACTTCCGGATCCACGGCAGCCACTTGGCGAGCTGGGCGCCCGGGCAGGAGGTCTCGTTGGTGTGGAAGTGGCCGTCGATGACCCAGACCCGGACCCGCCGGCCAGCCGGGAACCGGTCACTGCCCTTCGAGATCGTCTCGAGCGTGCCGCGCTCGTCGCGGCCGGCCATGTCGAGCTTCCAGGCCGCCATCCGCTCGGTCTTGATGAGAGCGTCGTCGGAGGGACGTACGTTCTCGAAGTTGCCGATCAGGGCGATACCCATCGACTGGTGGTTGAAGCCACGCGTGTGCGCGCCCTTGACGAGCCGGTCGATGCCGCCGGAGCGGCCCTCCCAGGCACGGCCGTACTTGTCGATCAGGAAGTTGTACGCGATGTCGAACCACCCCAGTGACCTGGTGTGATAGCTGTAGATGCCGCGGATGATCCCCGGCACGTCGCCCTTGGAGTAGTTGTTGCTCGTGGCGGTGTGGTGGATGTGGACCTGTTTGAGCGAGCTGTTGTACTCCGGGCGGCCGTTGCGCCAGGAGTTGTTGGCGCCCCACTGCGTCCGGGTGAAGATCGTCGGCTTCGGCGCCCATCGGGGTCGCGACCGCGCGACCCGGCCGTTGGCGCTGCCGTTCGAAGCACTTCCGTAGCCGAGGTCGTCGGCCTCCTTCTTCGGAGCCTTGACGTCCTCCTGCGGCCCGGTGTTGATCAGGGTCAGCTTCAGGTCCTTGGGCTGCGCACCCTCGACCCGCACCTGTACGCCGCTGGCCCGGCCGGTCCACACCGGCTGGGTGCCCCGGCGCTCGACCTTGCCGCGGGCGGCGACGCTCTCGTCGCCGTCGGGCAGGTCCTCCTGCAGCGGCAGCTCCTGCCACTCGCGCCACGTGTCCGACTTGCTCACCCGAACCTCGACCTGAGGAGTCTCCGCCCCGGTCCAGGAGACCCCGACCATCGAGAAGGTCGTCGTACGCAGCTTCTCGGTCGAGGCAGCGGCGGCCGACCGCTCGGTCAGCCGCGGCGGCAGCTTCACGTCACGGGTGGCGATGCCGTCCTCGAGACGAGGCAGCTTGATCAGCTGGCCGTCCTCTGCGGCCGCCGGGTCGATCGCCGAGCCGATGGCAGGCACGAGCATCGACGCGCCGAGAACGACAGCGGTCAGGGTCACGGTGATGACGCGGGGGAAGCGGGCCATACCCTGATTTTGGAGAGTCAACAGCCCGACATGCCGCAAACGCATGTGTTCGGTGTGTCGTTTGGGACTTCTGTGACTAGTGCGACGGGGCCGGCACGAACGGCACCGGCCTCCCGGCGTACGCGGCCAGGTGCTCGTAAGCACCCGATCCCTCCGGCGCCGCGAGCGCGTTGGCGAAGGCCCGACCCTTGCGCTCCGGCCCGAGGATGCGGTCCATCGCCACGACCGCCCGCTGGGCGACCGCCTCGTCGAGGCCGTCGGTCGGGCGGCCCAGCGCCGCGCACAGGTCCCAGGTGTGGACCGCGATCTCGGCGGACTGCCAGTCGGGGTCGATCATCACCATGTCGTCGGGGCCGACCTCGCGCCACAGATTGATCAGCGCGTTGCCCCTGGTGCGGAGCTCCTCGCCCAGGTCGACCGCGTAGTCCTCGCGCCCGTCCCATCCCGGCGGCGAACCCTGGAGCATCGTCACGAAGACACGCGGCTGGGCGATCATGTGGTTGGCCAGCTTGCGCAGATCCCACTCGGCACACGGCGTCGGCCGGGTCAGGTCGTCCGCCGTGACGGTGTCGAGAAGCTCTGCTGCCTGCGTCAGGGCCCGCTGCAGCGCGAGCACTCCCATCTGGTCAACCACACGACCATGGTGTCAGGCGAGCCTGCGTCCCGCGAAAGCAGCCAGCCGCTCGTACGGCCCGGCACCCTCGGGCGCCGCCACCTCGGCGTCGAACGCACCCATGCGCATCTCCGGCTTCAGGGTCGCCTTCATGAAGTCCAGCCCGACCTCGGCCAGCTCGG
>JALZDD010000257.1 GCA_030862715.1 Actinomycetota bacterium
GCATCGCGGTGACATCTCGGCCGACGTACGTGACGCTTCGGCCGACGTACGTGACGCTTCGGCGGGGGCTTGACCTTCAACTCGCGTGAAGGACGATGGTTGCGGGATGGATGAGCCACTGTTGACCATCGGGGCGTTCGCGCGGGCGGTGGGACTGACCGCTAGCGCGCTGCGGCATTACGACGAGTGCGGGCTGCTGGTGCCGGCGGAGGTCGACTCCGGGACGGGCTATCGCTACTACACGCCCGAGCTCGCCGACCGGGCCCGGCTGATCGTGGGCATGCGCGAGGCTGGGGTGCCGATCGAGACGATGCGGGTGGTGCTCGACTCGCCGGCAGGTGAGGCCCGAGCCGCGCTGGCGGAGTTCCTCGAGGCCCAGAGCGCCCGCACGGCGCGGGCCGAGGAGGCCGTACGCGGCGTCCTGGCCGCCGTCGACGCCGGCCCTGCCGCCAGGCCGGCGCTCGTCGAGCTGCCTGGTCCCGTGCTGGCCGCGGCGATCCGGCAGGTGCGGCATGCCGCC
Organism: Actinomycetota bacterium; assembly: GCA_030862715.1. The sequence continues at coordinate 521 of JALZDD010000257.1, forward strand.
GAGTCTGATCCGGCCTCCGAGCTCGCTTCTGTCCTCATCGACGTCGGGGGCACCGGCGTGGACGTGGTGGCGACCAATCGCTACTGGATGGCGGTGCGGGAGCTGCCGGCGGACGCCCAGGGCGACGGCGGCCGGGCGGTCCTGTCCCTGCCCGACGCGGCCGCGCTGGCCGACCGGCTGGACGCGATCGGCACCGCCGAGCTGCGCATCGCCGACGGCACCCTGACCCTCGCCGGGCAGGAGCTGGGCCGCGACACCACCTACCCGGCGCACCGGCTCGTGCTGGCCGGCCTAGAGCCGGCGAGCACCCGCGCGGTGCTCAGCAAGGCAGACCTGCTCGCGGGTCTCGATGCGGCCGCCTACGCCGAGGTCGATCTCTTCCTCGGTGAGCAGGCACGGCTCCGTTCGCCGCACACCGCCGAGCAGAGCGACGTACGCGGCGTGGTGACCGGTCCGCCGAGCCGGCTCCGGCTGGGCACGGCCCTGTTCGGGCGCGCGCTGGCAGCGTGCCTGGGCGACGAGGTGCAGCTGGCGGTGACCGCGCCGGACCGGCCGGTGGTGGTGACCTCGCCCTACCAGCCCGGGTTCACCGCGCTGGTCATGCCCGTGCGGCACGACTCCGAAGGCTGAGTCCGTGGGCGGGTCTCGACAGGCTCGACCACCGGTGGCTCGGGGGTTCCGCCCCTGGCTCGCAGCGTCGACCGTATCGGTCTTCGGCGACTCGGTGACCTTCTTCGCGATCGGCTGGGCGGCGGCGGGCTTCGGTGCCGACGCGGCCAGTCTGGTGCTGACGATCGAGGGCATCCCGCTGGCCGTACTGGTGCTCGCCGGGGGAGTGCTGGCCGACCGGGTCGGGATCCGGCGGACGATGGCCGCGTGCGACGCCGCGATGGTGCTGGTCATGGCCGCCTTCGCGGTCGGCGCGATCGACGGTGCGGGGCTGTGGATGCTGGTTGCGGTCGGCGCCCTCTCGGGCACCATCCAGGCCCTGCGGCGACCGGCTGAAGGTGTCTTCCCACGGCTGTTCGGGGCCGAGGACCTGGACCGGCGGATGGCGCTGGTCGGCTCGGCCCACCAGATCGCCCGGACCGCGGGACCCGCGGCCGGAGGCTTCCTGATGGGCCACGGCGGCCTGCCGCTGACCGCGGGCCTCGACGCGGCCACGTACGCCATCGTGCTCGTCGTGCTCCTCCTGGTCCGCCCGCCGCACGAGCCGGCTCCCGAGCCTGCCCAGGGCTCGGTCTGGCGCAGCCTGGCCGACGGTGCGAGGACGGCGGTGCGTACGCCCGGGGTCGTCCCGGTCCTGGTCGCCATCACCGGCCTCGCCGCGACGGTGCTCCCGCTGGTCATGCTCGCTCTGCCGCTCGCCGGCCGCGAACGCGGCTGGACGGCGGCCGAGACGGGTTTCGTCTCCGGTGCCTGGGTGGCCGGGGGACTGGTGATGACCCTCGCCGTCGCCCGCTGGGGTGCCCCGCGCGCACCCGTCGCGGTCGCCGGCCCGGTGCTGGCGGCCGGCGGGGTGGTCCTGCTGGCGGTGCATACGGAGATCCGGGTGGGGATCCTCGCCGTCGGCCTCGTCGGCGTCGGCACCACCATGCTGACCAGCTACCTCCTCCCGGCCTATGTCGCCCGCACCCCGCCGGAGATGCTGGCCCGGTTCTCGAGCCTGACCCAGCTGGCCCAGACGGGCCCGGTCCTGCTCGCGACGCCGCTGCTCGGCGTGGCGGCCGGGGTCGACGTACGGCTGGCTCTTGCCGTCATCGCCGCACTGCTCCTGGCCACCGTGCCGGCCGCGGCCCGGGTCGTCCGGCTGCCTCTCCCGATACCCCACCGGGTCTGATACACGAAAGGTAAATCTGTTTCACTCGGGATGCGGAGGTTCTCTCAGGGCGATGCGAAGGAGCACGGCATGACGAACGTGAGCAGACGACGACTGTTGGCCTCGGGCGGTGCGGCGGCTGCCGCGGGCGCGACCTTCCCGCTGTGGACGTGGTCGCCGAGCGCGTCGATCGCGGGCACGGGGGAGGGGCTCGATCCCGAGTACGTCTGGGACGTCCGCGCCGACCCGGTCATCGAGCGTCTCTACGGCGAGGGTATCGACAAGGTCGCGGAGGTCAACGAGATCCTGAAGGGCTGGACCACCAACGACCAGCCGGTTCCCGACGGCCTGCCCGGCTACCTCACGGACTTCATCGAGGAGGCGCGCCGCCTTCCGGCCTGGGCCGACCAGGGGAAGCTGCAGCTCGCCGGCACCTTCAACGAGGAGAGGTACGGCTTCTTCCTCGCGCTGCTCTACACCCTCGGCAGCGGCCTGATCAGCTGCGCCATCAAGCGCGAGGCGTGGTCGGTCTACTACTCCTACGGCGGCGCGAACATGCGCGACCGGATCGCCAAGACGACCGTGCTCGGCTACGACGTGATGGACGCCCAGGGCTGGACCGCTTCCGGCCGGCTGATGGTCGACTCGGTCAAGACCCGGATGGTCCACGCCGCCGTACGCCACCTGCTGCCGCAGTCCCCGCACTGGGCGAAGGTCGGCGCCGGCCAGGAGATCCCGATCAGCCAGGCCGACATCCTGGTCACCTTCCACAGCCTCGGCACCTGGGTGATGAAGAAGTTCACCGAGTGGGACATCGCGCCGAGCAAGGAGCTCGCCGACGCCTTCCTGCACGCCTGGAACGTCGACCTCCACCTCCTCGGCGTGCAGGAGCAGTACCTGCCGAAGGACTGGGCCGCGGCGTACGCGCAGTACGACCAGGTGATGGGCCCGGCGACCGGCGGCACCCGGGAGGGCGTCGAGCTCGCCCAGGCGTTGCTCGACGCCGTGATCGGCGAGGGCAACCCGCTGCTGCGCCACGAGCTGGAGTCGCTGGGGCGCTACGTGATCGGGGACGCGTACGCCGACATGATCGCCTTCGACACGGACCTGGTGCTCGCGCCGGTCTGGGCGAGCACCGTGCCGCTGCTGGTGACCTCCTACCAGAGCACGGTCCCCAACATCCCGCTGGTCTCCAAGCTGCTCCCCGAGGCCGTGCACACCTTCATCAAGATCTACTTCTCGCCCGGTGACCCGGCGCCGATAACGCTGCCGCTGAGCAATCGGCCGGAGTAGCGGCTCCGGCCCTTCAGTCGGTCTAGGGTGTCCGCGTGGACGCCAGAGAACTCGCCGATGCCCTGCCCGACGGTGTCGTGGTCGCCGACGCGGATGGCGCGGTCGTCCTGGTCTCCGCCCTGGCCGGGCGGATGCTCGGCGTCGACCCGGCCTCGAGCCTGGGGAAGCCGCTGGGTGACGTACTCACGCTGAGCAACACCGAAGGGCAGACCTGGGCCGAGGCAAACCGGCCTTACGACACCCTGCGGACCGTCACCGGGACGCCGGAGCAGGCTTGGCTGCTGCCCGACGGCACCGAGGTGCTGGTCGTCTCGACGATCCGGCGCCCGTCCCTGGATGCCGACGTCGACCAGGTCTCGATCTCGTTGCGCTCGGGGCGCGGCCGCAAGCGCCTCGACCGGGAGCGGTCCGACCTGGTCGCCACCGTCGCCCACGAGCTGCGCTCGCCGCTGACCGGGGTCAAGGGGTTCGTCCAGGCGCTCCTGAATCGGTGGGACCGGCTCAACGACGATCAGAAGAAGCTGATGCTCAAGACCGTCGCCTCCGACTCCGACCGGCTCTCCAGGCTGATCGCCGAGCTCCTCGACGTCGCCCGGATCGACACCGGCCGGCTGCAGCTCTACCCGCGCGCCAGCGACGCGACGGTGCTGGTCACCCGGGTGGTCGAGTCGGTGCGCTCGTCCACCTCCCGGCCGATCGAGCTCGACGTATCCGCAGCGGAGGACGAGCTCGAGATCCACGCCGACCCGGACAAGTTCACCCAGGTCGTCACCAACCTCGTCGAGAACGCCGTACGCCACGGCGACGGCGTCGTCACCGTGAGCCTGGGTGTGCGGCCGGATGACCCCGACCAGGTCTTGCTGGTCGTCGAGGACCGTGGCGAAGGCATCCCTGCCGAGCTGCGTCTGCGCGTGTTCACGAAGTTCTGGAAGCACGGTGCCCGCGGCGGCTCGGGCCTGGGCCTCTACATCGTCGGCGGCCTCACCCGCGCACACAGCGGCTCGGTCACGATCGCCGACGCCGACGGCGGCGGGGCCCGCATCGAGGTGAGCTGGCCCCGGAATCCGCCGTCGGCGTGAATTCCTACGGCCTGGAACGGGCCAGCAGGAAGATGAAGTACGGCGCGCCGATGAGCGCGACGACGAGACCCGCGGGGATCTGGGCAGGGCTGATCGCGGTGCGTCCGATGGCATCGGCGACCACGAGGAGCAACGCCCCGACCAGGATGGCGACCGGGACCACCCGCGCGCTGCGCCCGCCGACGAGGGCGCGCGCGATGTGCGGCGCGACCAGGCCGACGAAGCCGACGACACCTACGGCGCAGACCGCCATCGCGGTGAGCACCGCGGCGGTCAGCAGGATCAGCAGCCGCACCCGCTCCGATGAGACTCCGACCAGCCGCGGCGTGTCGTCGTCCAGGGTGAGCAGGTCGAGCTCGCGGCGCACCACGAAGGCGATGGGAATCGCGACGGCCAGGGCGACCGCGACCGGGATGACCTGCTCCCAGCTGCGACCGTAGGTCGAGCCGGACAGCCAGGTGTAGATCCGCGGCGTGTCCCACGGGTTGGAGCGCACCAGCAGGAAGGTGCTGAGCGAGACCGACCCGTACCAGACGCCGATGCCGATGAGCACCAGCCGGTCGGTGTCGATGCCGTGCCGCCAGGCCAGGCCGTAGACGACGCCGAAGGCGACCAGCGCCCCGACGGTCGCGGCGATGAGCATGGTGGACGTCGACGCCGCGGCCGAGCTGCCGCCGCTCCAGCCGGAGGAGAGCCCGGTGACCACGATGACCGCGCCCACGCCGGCACCGCCGGTGATACCCAGGATCCCGGGCTCGGCCAGCGGATTGCGGCAGGTGGCCTGGACGAAGGAGCCGGCGAGGGCGAGGGCCCCGCCGGCGAGGACGGCGGCGGCGACCCGGGGCGCGCGCTCGTCGAGAGCGAACTGGACCAGCGGGATGCCCTCGCCCTGCAGCCAGGCGACGATGTCCCCGGTGTAGAGCCACTGATGACCGGCGAGCAGGCCGACGATCGTGGCCCCGACGGTCAGCGCGAGCAGCAGGACCAGCACCACCAGGAACCGGAGCCGGCTGCGGATGGTGACAGTGGCACCGGGCGGCCGGCGGGTGGGGCCTGAGTCGCGCCCACCACGGGCGAGGAGCACCATCACGACCGCGCCGGCGATCGTCGTGGTCACGCCGGTGGGCACCGACATGGCCTCGTCTGCGCCGAGCACCGCCCGGACGACGACGTCCGCCACGACCACGACGAGGGCGCCTACGAGACCGGCGGCCGGGATCAGGACGGCATGCCGGTTCAGGGTCGGGACGACCCGGCCGAGCAGGCGTACCAGGACCGGGGCGCAGAGCCCGACGAAGCCGATCGGCCCCGCCAGCGTCACCGATGCCGACGTGAGCAGCACCGCGAGCACCGTCCCGATCGCCCGGGTCGAGCGGACCGGGACGCCGAGGACCGAGGCGGCGTCGTCGCCGGCGGAGAGCAGGTCGAGCCGGCGGGCGAGCAGCAGGCCGCAGACGGTCGCCACCACGACCACCGGTGCCACCTGCCAGAACGCCTGCAGCCCGAGCTGGCTCAGCGATCCGCTGCCCCAGGCGAACAGGCTCGTGGTCTCCTCGGAGTAGAGGATGAGGAGCGTCGAGGTAGCGGCCTGGAGCGCGAGCGCCACCGCCGAGCCGGCCAGGATGAGCCGGGTCGTCGATGTGCCCGCGCCACCGGCGAGTGCGAGCACGATCCCGGCGGCCACGAGGCCGCCGAGGAAGGCCGTGATGCCGGAGGCCCACAGCGGGACCGACAGACCGAACGCGGCGACCAGCGTGACCGCGAAGTACGCGCCGCCCGTCACCGCCAGGGTGTCGGGGGCAGCCATCGCGTTGCGCGCGAGCGACTGCAGGAGTGCTCCGGCGACGCCGAGGGCGAACCCGACCGCGATGCCCGCCGCGAGCCGCGGGATCCGCGACCCGGTGATGATCTCCATCGTCGACGCAGTCGCGCCGTGGGACTGCTCACGCCCGAGCAGCGCGTCGAGGAAGTCGGCGGGCCCTACGCCCGAGGTGCCCTGGGTGAGATGCCAGGAGGCGGTGAGCAGCAGCCCGGCGAGCAGGCACAGGAGGACGACAGACGCGCCTCCGGCACCCGCTCGCGGGGCCTTGACGGCATCGGTCACTTGAGCAGGTCGACGTACGCGTCCAGGACCTGCTCGGCCGAGCGGGGTCCGCCGAAGGTCCAGATGCCCTCGGGGAAGGCGTGGGTGCGGCCCTCGCTGACGGCGGGGATCGACTTCCAGACCTTGTTCTTGGCCAGCTCGGCGTTGATGTCGCCGGCGGGGTCGACGGTGCCGGTGTGGAAGAAGGTGGCGTCGCCGAGCGTCGTCATGCCCTCGATGTCGGTCTGCCCGAGGCCGTACGCAGGGTCGACCTCGCCCGTCCAGGCGTTCTTCAGCCCGATCTCCTCGCCGAGCTCACCGATCAGCGAGCCCTGGCCGAACGGGCGGATGGCCACGTTGGCGCCGTCGATCCAGCCGTCGAAGTAGACGAACTCGGTGCCGGCGGCGTCGGCCTCCTCGACCGCCTTCTTGGAGGCGGCGAGCTTGTCCTCGAACTCGCCGACGACCTTCTCCGCCTGCTCCTCGCGGCCGGTCGCCTCGGCGATCATCTCGAAGGTGGTCACCATGTTGGCGACGGGGTCCTTGGCGTCGGCGCCCTTCGTGGCGAGGACGGGGACGTCGTACTTGGCGAGCTGCTTGAGGATCTCGTCGTCGGCCGTGTAGGCCTCCACGACGATCAGGTCGGGGTTGGTGCCGAAGAGGGTCTCCAGGTTCGGCTCGCCCCGGGTGCCGACCTCGGTGGCGCTCTCGGGGAGCTCCTCCGCGGTGTCCCAGGTGCGGAAGCCCTTGCCGTCGGCGACCGCGACCGGGTCCACGCACAGGCTGAGCAGGTCCTCGGTCTGCTGCCACTCGAGCACGGCGACGCGCTCGGCGGGCTTGTCGAGCTCGACCTTGTTGCCGAAGGAGTCGGTGAGGCTGACCGGACCGGTGGAGGTCGCGACACCCTCGCAGCCGGCGGAGGCCGTCTTCTCGGGCTCACCGGACTCGGCAGCGGTCGTCGTCTGTCCGCATGCGGCCAGCATCAGGGCGCCGGCCGCTGTCAGGGCAGCAGTGGTCGTACGTCGAAACATCGTCTTTCCTCTTCGTGTCCGCCGGCGTCAGAGCCGGGCGTGATGCCTGCCGCGTGGCTCGACCCGGACGCGCCCGGTCTCCAGATCGGAGGTCACCTCGATCGGGAGTCCGTACACCTCAGAGAGGTGTTCGGCGGTGAGCACGTCAGCGGGTTCGCCGGCGGCGTGCACATCGCCGTGGTGCAGCAGTACGACCTGGTCCGCCACTGCGGCGGTCTGGTTCAGGTCGTGCAGGACGACGCCGATGGCCGTCCCGTGGTGGTCCGCGAGATCGCGGACCAGGTCAAGGATCTCGACCTGGTAGCGCAGGTCGAGATGGTTGGTGGGCTCGTCGAGAAGCAGCACGCCGGTGTCCTGGGCCAGGCAGCTGGCCAGCCAGACGCGCTGCAGCTCGCCACCGGAGAGCTGATCGACGGCCCGGTCCGCCATCGTGGCGGTCCCGGTGAGCTCCATCGCGCGGTCGATGCTCTCCAGGTCCTCCTCGGTCAGGGCGGCGAAGCGCCGGCGGTGGGGGTGGCGCCCGAAGCCGACGACGTCGCGCACGGTCAGGCCGGAAGGGTGCGGGCGGGACTGGGAGAGCAGCGTGACCTTGCGCGCGAACGCCCGTGCGTTCAGCGGCGCGCTGTCGGCGCCCTCGAGCTGGACCGACCCGGAGGTCACCCGGTGCAACCGCGCCAAGGAACGCAGCACGGTCGACTTCCCCGAGCCGTTCGGCCCGATCAGCGCGGTGACCCGACCCGACTCGAGACCGATCGAGACGCCATGGACCACGGTCGCACGGGCGTAGCCGAGCACGAGGTCATGACCGGAAAGGGCAGGAGGCATGAGGTGAGGCTAACCTAATGATTCGGGCGATGCTCTCCCCGGTCCCGTTATTCGGGCGTGCGCCTCGGGACGATCAGGAACTCCGTGAGGATCAGCGCCAGGCCGGTCACCACGGCGAGCAGGATGAGGCCGGTGGTGTAGCTGTGCTGGACCTCGTTGTAGGTCGCCCCCATCACCAACGGCGGGAAGAAGCCGCCCAGGCCGCCCGCAGCGCCGACGATGCCGGTCACCGAGCCGACCCTGTCCGGTGGCGTCAGCTGCGCCACCCAGGTGAAGACCGCGCCGCTGCCCAGGCCCATGAAGGCGGCGATCAGCACGAACGACAGCCCGGCGCGCCACTCGAGAGAAGGCCGGGTCGCGAGGATGGCGGCCATGACCAGGGCGCCGAGGAACGAGATGAACAGCACCTTCCTCGGCCCGATCCGGTCGGCGAGGATGCCACCGAGCGGGCGGCAGAGGACGGCGGCGACCGCGAAGCCGGCGGTGCGGGTGCCTGCCTCGGCGAGATCGAAGGCATAGACGTCGTGGAGGTAGGTCGGCAGGTAGGTGGAAAACGCGACGAAGCCGCCGAAGCAGGCCGCGTACAGGAAGGCCATCTCCCAGGTGATCGGCAGCCGGGCGGCTCCGAGGATCTTGGGGATGAACCGATCGCGCTGCGGCCTCCAGGTCGCGGAGTCACGCAGGAAGAGCCAGACGACCACCGCCGTGACGGCGAGCGCGACCGCGATGATGACGTGCGTCGTGACGTAGCCGAACCAGGTGACGAACCGGGAGGTGAAGTACGCCGACAGCGCCGTTCCGCCCATCCCGGCGCCGAACACGCCGGTCGCGAACCCGCGCCGCTCGGGCGGGAACCAGGCGTTGAGGAACGGGATACCCACCGCGAAGGTCGTGCCCGCGACGCCGAGGAAGAAGCCGAACACCAGCAGCAGGCCATAGGAGTTCTGGCTGCCGGCGAACGCCACCAGCAGCACGGCGGGAATGGTGAGCACGGTGAGCGCCGGGAACATCAGGCGGGCACCGAATCGGTCGGTGAGCGCACCCGCTGGAATCCGGCCCAGCGATCCGACGAGCACGGGTACGGCGACCAGCACCGACTTCTCGGTCGAGTCGAGGCCGAGCTCGTCGGCGTAACGGATGCCCAGCGGGCCGATCATGTTCCAGGCCCAGAAGGTGATGGTGAACGCCCAGGTCGCAAGCAGGAGATTCTTCATCCGCTCGCTCATCGGACACGCCCTCGGTCTCGGTCGGTGGTGCCGACGGGGGACCAGCCCGGCCGATCGGGTCGTGAGCTGGGTTGGAGGGCAGCGTCGCGGCTTCGGTAGACGATGTAGGGACGGAACAGGTAGTGCACCGGTGCGGTGAAGGCGTGCACCAGCCGGGTGAACGGCCAGATGGTGAACAGCAGCAGGCCGACGAGCACGTGGACGTGGAGCTGGACGGGCGCGGCGGCCATAGCGGTGACGTCGGGCTGCAGAACGAACAGCGAGCGGAACCAGGGCGAGACCGTCTCGCGGTAGTCGTGCGCCTGGTGTCCCTCGGCGAGGGCGACCACCGTGGTCCACAGGCCCAGGACGATCGCGGCCACCAGCACGACGTACATGATCTTGTCGTTCTTGGTGGTGGCCATGAAGACCGGTCCGGTCGTACGCCGCCGATAGACGAGCAGGACCAGGCCGGCCAAGGTGCAGGCACCGGCGATCAGGCCCCAGAAGAGCGCGTTGCCGTGGTAGACGCCATCGGAGATGCCCATCGCCTCGGTCCACGAGGCGGGAATGAGCAGTCCGGCGGCGTGGCCGACAATGACGACCAGGATGCCGAAGTGGAACAGCGGCGAGCCGATCCGCAGCAGCCGTGACTCATAGAGCTGGGAGGAGCGTGTCGTCCAGCCGAACTTGTCGTAGCGATAGCGCCACCAGGTGCCGACGCCGAGGACGGCGATGGCGACATAGGGGAGTACGCCCCACAGGAGCACGTCCATCAGCGGGCTCCCATCATGGTGGCGGCCGAGACCGGCCCGGCCTTGGGGAAGGGCAGCATCTCCAGGCCGACCGACTCGGCGGGTGGTCCGGCGTGCGCCATCGCGAGAGCCTCCTGCTTGTCCTTGGCCGAGGGTCCCGGCAGCGTGGCGCAGACGGCCGCGAGCACGTCGGCGTAGGCGGAGCCGCGGTCGACCAGGGCGAGCCGGATGAGCTCGAGCGCAGACCGGTTCTCGATGAGCAGACGCCGGCCGCCCTCGGGGTCGGCCAGGGCGGCGTACTCCAGCACCATCGGCAGGTGGTCGGGCAGCTCGCCGCCGGTGTCGACCACCCAGCCGTCGCCCTTCGTGGTGCCGTCGCGGTAGCGCGACTTGAAGTCGGCCAGCGACTCACCACGGCGGCGGGTGTCGCCGTCACGCCAGTACGACAGGTGCAGCGTCTGCTGGCGGTGCAGGTCGAAGAGCTCGACGTAGACGTGCTGCAGAGCGTGCGGGTCCTGGCGGGCCAGGGTGTCCACGAAGCCGCGCAGCAGCTTCACCGGCTCCGAGGCCGGCTGCTCGTCGAGCGCGCTACGCAGCAGGGGCAGTTTCGCGATCAGCTCGTCGTCGGGGTAGCCGAGGCACCACGCGGCGACCTGGTGGACGACGCGCCAGTCGGTCGTACGCCGCTTCATGACCGCTCCTCCTCACGCTCGGGACTGTGCTTGTCGGGAAAGAGGCCTTCCGGGGTGCCGTTGCCGTCCCAGTTGAGCAGGTTGACCCGGCCGCGCAGGGTCTCGTCGGAGGCGGCCGAGTCGGTGGTCTGGCGCTGCTTGAGCGCGTGGTAGTTCTCCACGGCCATCGGCACCGGACGGCCGCTTGCCTCGCCCATCGGCCCGGACCCCACCAGACCGGGCCCAGTCATGCCCGGTCCGTCGTCGTACTCCAGCGAGCAGCCCATCTCCTCGAGGTCGTGGGCCTGCTCGGCATGCGCGGTGGGGATGACGTAGCGCTCCTCGTACTTCGCGATGCCGAGGAGGCGGTACATGTTGTAGATCTCCTCCTCCGACATACCGACGGCGGCCGGGATGGAGCCGTCCGGATCGCGCCCGAGCGTGACGTCGCGCATGTAGGCGCGCATCGCGGCGAGCTTCTTGAGCACCAGGTCGACCTCGGCGGTGTCACCGGCGGTGAACAGCTCGGCCAGATACTCCACCGGGATGCGGAGCGAGTCGATGGCGCCGAAGAGGTTGGGGGCGGCCTCGGCGTCGTGGCCCTGCTCCTTGAGGAGGTCGACGACGGGGGAGAGCGGCGGGACGTACCAGACCATCGGCAGCGTCCGATACTCCGGATGCAGCGGCAGCGCGACCCTGTAGTCCTTGATCAGCGCGTACGTCGGCGAGCGGCGCGCCGCGTCGAGCCAGTCCTCGGGGATGCCCTGCTTCTTGGCCTCGGCGATGACGTCCGGGTCCTTGGGGTCGAGGATGACGTCGAGCTGGGCGGCGTACAGGTTCTCCTCCGACTGCGTCGAAGCAGCCTCCGTCACAGCGTCGGCGTCGTAGAGCACCAGACCGAGGTAGCGCAGCCGGCCCACGCACGTCTCCGCGCACACTGTCGGCAGCCCGACCTCGACGCGCGGGTAGCACAGCGTGCACTTCTCGGCCTTGCCGGAGCGATGGTTGAAGTAGATCTTCTTGTACGGACACCCCGTGACGCACTGACGCCAGCCGCGGCAGCGGTCCTGGTCGACGAGGACGATCCCGTCCTCCTCGCGCTTGTAGATCGCGCCCGAGGGGCACGAGGCCATGCACGAGGGATTGAGGCAGTGCTCGCAGATCCGCGGCAGGTAGAACATGAAGGTCTGCTCGAGCTCGTACTTGATCCTGGTGTTCGACTCGTCGCGGATCTTCTGCACGATCGGGTCGAGATGACCGTGCTCCATCGAGCCGCCGAGGTTGTCGTCCCAGTTGGCCGACCAGGTGATCCTGGTGTCCTCGCCGGTGATCAGGCTCTTGGGGCGGGCCACCGGGAAGTCGTCGCCGAGCGGTGCGTCGATGAGCGTCTGGTAGTCATAGGTCCAGGGCTCGTAGTAGTCCGCCAGCTCGGGCTGAACAGGGCTGGAGAAGATCGTGAGCAGCTTCTTCACGCGGCCGCCGGCCTTGAGGCGGAGGTTGCCCCTCTTGTCCAACGTCCAGCCGCCGCGCCACTTCTCCTGGTCCTCGTAGCGCCGGGGGTAGCCCTGGCCGGGGCGGGTCTCGACGTTGTTGAACCAGACGTACTCGGTGCCAGCCCGGTTGGTCCAGGCCTGCTTGCAGGTCACCGAGCAGGTGTGGCAACCGATGCACTTGTCCAGGTTCATGACCATCGCCATCTGTGCCATGACTCTCATGAGGTCGCTCCGCTCCGGGGCATGTCAGTAGTCCACCTTCTGGGAGCGCTTGCGGACGGTGGCCACCATGTCGCGCTGGTTGCCGGTCGGGCCGAGGTAGTTGAACGCGTAGGACAGCTGTGCGTAGCCGCCGATGAGGTGGCTGGGCTTGACCAGCAGCCGGGTGGCCGAGTTGTGGATGCCACCGCGCCGGCCGGTGGCCTCTGACTTGGGTACGTCGATGGTGCGGTCCTGGGCGTGGTGCATGTAGACCACGCCCTCCGGCATCCGGTGGGAGACGACTGCTCGGGCGACCACGACGCCGTTGGCGTTGGTGGCCTCGACCCAGTCGTTGTCGCGTACGTCGATCGCCTCCGCGTCCTGTGGCGACATCCAGACGGTGGGACCGCCCCGGGAGAGGGACAGCATGAAGAGGTTGTCCTGGTACTCGGAGTGGATCGACCACTTCGAGTGGGGCGTGAGATAGCGGACGGTGACCTGCGCCGAGCCGTCCGGGCCGATCCGGGGCTCGCCGAAGAGACGATGCATGTCCACGGGCGGGCGGTAGATCGGCATCGCCTCGCCGATGTCGCTGAGCCAGTCGTGGTCGAGGTAGAAGTGCATCCGCCCGGTGAGCGTGTGGAACGGCTTGAGGCGCTCGATGTTGACCGTGAACGGCGCGTAGCGGCGCCCGCCGGTCTCCGAGCCGGACCACTCCGGGGAGGTGATCACCGGCACCGGCGCCGACTGCGTCTGGGCGAAGGTGATCCGCTTCTCCTCCGAGCCCTCGGCGAGGTCGGCGAGCTGCTTGCCCACGCGACGTTCGAGGGTCTTGAAACCCTGGACGGCGAGTTCGCCGTTGGTGGTGCCGGAGAAGAGCAGGATCGCCTCGGCCATCTTCTCGTCGGTGTCGATCGCCGGACGCCCCTCGGCGGGACCGCTCGGCATCACGCCGGTCTGCCGGGCCAGCTTCGCGGTCTGCTCCTCGAGCCGGTAGGTGATGTTCTTGACCGTGAACCCGAGGGTGTCGGCCAGCGGCCCGACCGACGCGAGCTTGTCGGCGATGGCGGTGTAATCCCGCTCGACCACGGCGATCACCGCTCTGGTGTCGTCGGGATCGGTCGGCGTCTCGCCGGGGGTGTCGTGCTGGACCGGGACGCTGACGATGTCCTTGCGGGTGCCGAGGTGCTTCCTCGACAGCTCGGAAAGCTTCTCGGCCAGCCCGTGGAAGAGGTCGAAGTCGGTCCGAGCCTCCCACGGCGGGTCGATCGCGGGAGTGAAGGCGTGCACGAACGGGTGCATGTCGGTGGAGGAGAGATCGTGCTTCTCGTACCACGTCGCGGCAGGCAGGACGACGTCGGAGAGCAGTGTCGTCGACGTCATCCGGAAGTCGGCCGAGACCAGCAGGTCGAGCTTCCCCTCGGGCTGCCGGTCGTGCCACCTCACGCTGCTCGGACGCGGGGTGTTCGGGTTCTCCGAGCCGAGCACGTTGTGATGCGTTCCAAGCAGGGTGCGCAGGAAGTACTCGTTGCCCTTCGCCGAGGAGCCGAGCAGGTTGGAGCGCCACAGCACCAGGGTCCGCGGCCAGGCGCTGGGATCGTCGATGTCGGCGATGGCGGGCTCGAGGGTGCCGTCGGCCAGAGCGGTCGAGACGTAGTGGGCCGCGTCGTCGGCGTAGCCGGCGGCGACCGCCTTCGCTGCCTCGTCCGCGACGTCGAGCGAGTTGCGGTCGTACTGCGGGTAGAAGGGCATCCAGCCCTTGGCGGCCGAGGTGGAGATCACGTCGGCCGTGTGCCCGCGCAGGTGTCCTGCGGCCAGCGGCGAGGCCAACGAGTCGGCGCTGTAGCCGTCGGTGCGCCACTGGCCGGTGTGCATGTACCAGAACGAGGTGCCGGTCATCGTCCGCGGCGGCCGGGACCAGTCGAGCCCGTTGGCCAGCGAGATCCAGCCGGTGATCGGACGGCACTTCTCCTGCCCGACGTAGTGTGCCCAGCCGCCGCCGTTTCGGCCCATGCAGCCGGTCAGGATCAGCAGGGAGAGGATCGAGCGGTAGATCGTGTCACCGTGGAACCACTGGCACACGCCGGCCCCCAAGATGATCATCGACCGGCCCTGGGATTCCTCGGAGTTGGCGGCGAACTCGCGCGCGATCCGGATGCACGCCTCGGCCGGAACCGAGGTGATCTCTGCCTGCCAGGCCGGGGTGTAGGGAACGCTCGCGTCCTCGTAGCCCGACGGCCACCTGCCCGGCAGCCCCTCGCGCCGGACTGCGTACTGCGCAAGGATCAGGTCGAACACGGTCGTCACCAGATGGCCGCCGACCCGGGTCGTCGGCACACCACGGCGCAGCACCTCGCCGGTGCCGTCGGCGCTGGTGAATGCCGGCAGCAGCACCTCGACGGCCTCGCCGTCGCCGAGGAGAGTCAGCTTGGCACGTACGCCGTCGACGTCGAGGTTCCATCTGCCCAGCCCGGAGTCGGCGTAGCGGAAGCCCATCGAGCCGTTCGGGATGACCGGCTGACCGGTGTTGTCGTCGATGAGCACCGTCTTCCAGCGCTCCTCGGGCGGGCCGTGCTCGGCGCCGAGGGGATCGAGGTCGGCGGCGGTGAGGAACCTGCCCGGGATGTAGGCGCCGTCCTTCTCCTCCAGTCGGACCAGATGGGGGAGGTCGGTGTAGGTGCGGACGTAGTCCTCGAAGAACGGGGTCTGCTTCTCGACGAAGAACTCGCCCAGGATCACGTGGCCCATGGCCATCGCGAGCGCGGCGTCGGTGCCGGCCTGGGCCGGCAGCCACTCGTCGGCGAACTTGGTGTTGTCGGCGAAGTCGGGACTGACCGTGACGACCTTGGTGCCTCGGTAGCGGACCTCGGCCATCCAGTGGGCGTCTGGGGTGCGGGTGACCGGGACGTTGGAACCCCACATCATCAGGTAGGTCGAGTCCCACCAGTCACCGGACTCCGGCACGTCGGTCTGGTCACCGAAGACCTGCGGCGAGGCGACGGGTAGGTCGGCGTACCAGTCGTAGAAGCTGGTCATCACGCCGCCGATGAGCTGGGTGTAGCGGGTGCCGACGCAGTGGGAGACCATCGACATCGCCGGGATCGGGGAGAAGCCGATGTTGCGGTCGGGACCGTGGGTCTTGATGGTGTGCACCTGCGCGGCCGCGGCGATCTCGAGCGCCTCGTCCCAGCTGGCGCGTACCAGGCCGCCCTTGCCCCGAGCCTGCTGATAACGGCGGCGGCGCTCTGGGTCGGCCTGGAGGTCGGCCCAGGCTTCCACCGCGTCGCCGCCGGTGCGCTGCTTGGCCTCGCGGTAGAGGTCGAGGAGCACACCGCGTACGTAGGGGTACCTGACCCGGGTCGGGGAGTAGGTGTACCAGGAGAAGGCCGCACCGCGAGGGCAGCCCCGGGGTTCGTACTCCGGCCTGTCGGGCCCGACAGACGGATAGTCGGTCTGCTGGGTCTCCCAGGTGATGATGCCGTCCTTGACGTAGACCTTCCACGAGCACGAGCCGGTGCAGTTCACCCCGTGGGTGGACCTGACCACCTTGTCGTGGCTCCACCGGTCCCGATAGAAGATGTCACCGGCTCGACCGCCCTTGCGGAACACGGCACGACCGTCGTCGGTCTCGTCCCATCTGGTGAAGAAGCGACCTGTCTTGAGCAGGAGGTCGCTGGCCGGACCGTCGAGTCGGGTCATGTCTTTACTATCGCCACAGTAAAGGTATGGACACAAGGGCCCACAAGTCCTTAACAATGAGTCGCCTGTGGCCGACCATCGGTGACGCCTGGCGTCCAGGGGATGTCCGGTTCGCGCGGGGACGTGCGAGGTTCCTAGACTGTCGCTCACACACTCGATGCGACGAAAGCCAGTGATGTCCGGTCCCAACACCGACTATGACCCGGTAGAGGTCACCCCCTTGAAGGCTGAGGAGGTCGAGGCCGCGCGCGACGCTGCGCTGAAGGCCATCGACGCCGCGACCAGTCTCGAGGAGCTCAAGCAGGCACGGCTCGATCACGCCGGCGACCGTTCGCCGCTGGCCCTGGCCAACCGCGAGATCGGCGCGCTGCCGCCGGCGGCACGCAAGGATGCGGGCCAGCGCGTCGGCAAGGCGCGCGGCGCGGTCAACCAGGCGCTCGCGGCGCGACAGAAGGTGCTCGAGGCCGAGCACGAGGCGCGGATGCTGGTCGAGGAGACCGTCGACGTGACGCTCCCGACCGACCGGCTCCCGGCTGGTGGGCGACACCCGCTCACCACCGGCGCCGAGTACATCGCCGACATCTTCGTGGCGATGGGCTGGGAGGTCGCCGAGGGTCCGCTCATCGAGGCCGAGTGGCTCAACTTCGACGCCCTCAACCTGGGCCCGGATCACCCGGCCCGCACCATGCAGGACACCTTCTGGACCGAGCCGGCCGAGAACCACGTCGTTCTCCGGACCCACACCAGCCCGGTCCAGGCGCGCACCATGCTGACTCGCGAGGCGCCGATCTACGTCGTCTGCCCGGGACGCGTGTTCCGCACCGACGAGTACGACGCGACCCACTCGCCGATGTTCCACCAGGTCGAGGGCCTGGCCATCGACGAGGGCATCTCGATGGCGAACCTGAAGGGCACCCTGGACCACTTCGCCACCCAGATGTTCGGCGAGGGCATCGTCACCCGGTTCCGGCCGTCGTACTTCCCCTTCACCGAGCCCTCGGCGGAGGTCGACCTGACCTGCTTCGTCTGCCGTGGCGCGCAGGTCATCGACGGCGTCACGTGCCGCACCTGCAAGGGCGAGGGCTGGATCGAGTGGGGCGGCTGCGGGATCGTGAACCCGCGCGTCCTGGTGGCGTGCGGTGTCGACCCGGAGAGGTACAGCGGCTTCGCGTTCGGGATGGGAATCGACCGCACCCTGATGTTCCGCACCGGCCTGTCCGACCTGCGCACCCTCTTCGAGGGTGACGTCCGGCTTACTACTGCTTTCGGGAGCGAACTGTGAAGGCCCCCCTCTCCTGGATCAAGGAATACGTCGACCTGCCTGCCGATCTCGGCATCGAGGAGATCACCGACCGGTTGACCATGCTCGGCCTCAAGCTGGAGGCGATCGAGACCTCCGGCGCCGGTATCGAGGGTCCGCTCGTGGTCGGCCAGGTGCTCACCCAGGAGCCCGAGCCGCAGAAGAACGGCAAGACGATCAACTGGTGCACCGTCGACGTAGGCGACGCAAACGGCACCGGTGAGCCGCAGGGGATCGTCTGCGGTGCGCACAACTTCAAGCCGGGCGACAAGGTCGTGGTGATCCTGCCCGGTGGCGTGCTGCCCGGAAACTTCCAGATCTCGGCGCGCAAGACGTACGGCCACATGTCGGCCGGAATGATCTGCTCCGCCCGCGAGCTCGGGCTGGGGGAGGAGGCCGACGGCATCATCGTGCTGCCGGCCGACGCTCCAGCGCCCGGGACCGACGCCCGCGAGGTGCTCGGGCTCGGGGAGGAGATCATCGAGTTCGAGATCAACCCGGACCGCGCCTACGCGCTCTCGATTCGGGGGCTTGCCCGAGAGGCGGCCCTCGGGTTCGGAGCCGACTTCTCCGACCCGGCCCAGATCGACGCTCCACTCCCGAACGACGCCGGCTATCCGGTCTCGATCGAGGACCCTGACGGATGCGACCACTTCGCCGCTCGCACCGTCACCGGTTTCGACCCGAACGCGCCGACGCCAGACTTCATCAAGAAGCGCCTGGAGGCGGTCGGCGTACGGTCCATCTCGCTGGCAGTCGACGTCACCAACTACGTGATGTTCGAGCTCGGACATCCGATTCACGCCTATGACAAGGCGAAGCTGCAGGGTCCGATCATCGTCCGGCGCGCGGTCGCCGGAGAGAAGCTGGAGACTCTCGACGGCACCGTGCGTGTCCTCGACCCGGAGGACCTCGTCGTCTGCGACGACTCCGGCCCGATCGGCATGGGCGGTGTCATGGGCGGGGCAGCCACCGAGATCTCCGAGACGACCACCGACATCGTCATCGAGGTCGCCCACTGGGACCCCCGCTCGATGTTCCGCACGGGTCGTCGGCACAAGCTCACCTCCGAGGCGGGCAAGCGCAACGAGCGGGGCACAGATCCGCTGCTGCCGCCCATCTCGGCCCAACGCGTGGTCGACCTGCTCGTCGAGTACGGCGGTGGCGAGATCGACGCCGGCGTCACGGAGGTGGGGCCGTCGGCACTCCTCGAGACGCGCAAGCCGTTGACCGAGATCACCATCGCGGCCGACCTGCCCGCACGGATCATCGGCATCGACGTGTCGACCGAGACGGTGCTGAAGTCGCTGGAGCTCGTCGGCTGCGTCGTGACGGTCGAGGGTGACTCGCTGACTGCGAAGGTGCCGACCTACCGCACCGACCTCAACGACCCCTACGACCTCGTCGAGGAGGTCGCCCGCATCGTCGGCTACGACAAGGTTCCCTCGGTGCTGCCGCGCCGGGCGACCGGTGGTGGTCTGACCCGCGCGCAGCAGCTGCGCCGCCGGATCGGGCGCGCCCTGGCCGGCGCCGGGCTGGTCGAGGTCGTCGACTTCCCGTTCGTGGGCGAGGCCGACTTCGATCGCCTGGGGCTGCCCGCTGACGACGTGCTGCGGCACACCGTCAAGCTGGCCAACCCGCTCAGCAGCGAGGAGCCCGGCTACACCACGACGCTGCTCCCGGGCCTCCTCAAGGTCGCCGCCCGAAACGTCTCCCGAGGTCAGGACGGGGTCTCCCTCTTCGAGACCGCGACCGTCGCCTTCCCGGTCGACCAGGCCGCGCCGATCTACGGCGTCGACCGTCGCCCGACCGAGGAGGAGCTCGAGAAGCTGCTCGCCGCGATCCCGCGTCAGCCGCTGCACCTCGCCGTCGTGCTCGCCGGGGAGCGTACGCGGGGTGGCTGGTGGGGGGCCGCCGAGACCGCCTCGTGGGCCGACGCCATCGATGTCGTACGCCGCTTGGGCACCGAGCTCGGGGTCGCTGTCGAGGTCGCCTCGGCATCGCGGGCGCCGTGGCACCCGGGTCGCTGCGCGGTCGTCTCCGTCGACGGTGTCGAGTTCGGCCACGCCGGCGAGCTGCACCCCAACGTGTGTAAGGCGTTCGGGCTGCCCGCTCGTTCGGCAGCGGTCGAGATCGACCTCGACTTCCTGATCTCGAAGGTGCCCGCCACCGCCGCCGGCCCGGTCTTCTCGACCATGCCGGTCGCGAAGGAGGACGTCGCGCTGACCGTGTCCGTCGATGTCACCGTGGCTGCCGTCGAGGCGGCGCTGCGTGAGGGTGCCGGCCCGCTGCTCGAGTCCGTGCGGCTCTTCGACGTCTACGAGGGCGACCAGGTGGGCGAGGGCAAGAAGTCGCTCGCCTTCGCGCTGCGCTTCCGCGCTCCCGACCGCACGCTGAAGGCCGAGGAGACCGCGGCCGCACGTGACGCGGCGGTCGCCAGGGCGGCCGAGCTCACCGGCGCCGTCCAGCGCTGAGGATCTGACCAGATCTGACCAGAACGGGGAGGGCCGCTCGCATGA